>JAYELX010000527.1:0-7637 GCA_034717875.1 Chloroflexota bacterium
CGTTCCATAACTCGATGCCGGTAAAACCGTGTATGTCCCAATCAACCCAAGAAAGGTCTGTTTCGTCGAAAGCTGGGGCCGCAGGGTCAACTGGATGAGCGAGAAAGGTCAACGCGTCCGCATCCCCAGCCCTGTCAATCAAACGCTGCGGGTTTTTTGCCCATGTTGCAAGTTCGCGCTCGGCTCCAAAAATCAGCAAATGGTTCTTTTGCGGCTTACGCGTTTGGTCATGGACTTCTTCACCTACCAGCATGAGTACGCGTTGATCACCATTCTGGTAATATCCTTGCGGGCCATTGACCCACACATTATGGTCGGTGACGATGACGGCATCCAACCCAGCCTTCATAGCGGCCTGGGCGATTTCCTCATGGGAACCACACCCGTCGGAGTAAGGGGTATGTATATGTAAGTTGATAACGTATTCGTGCATAGGTGGTTGTTTAGTTTGGTAGTTTGATAGTTGAGTAGTTTGATTGGTTGTTCCAATCCACGCATATTTTTTGTAGAGGAAACGGTTTTAATAATAGGACTTACGCAGTTCGCCGGTTCGCTCGCTTTGCGTCCCCGTAGGGGGAAGCTTGTCGAAACCAGCGAACTGCGGCCTAAAACGGTAGTTTCGACAGGCTCATCCAGCGTTTTCTTTGATAGGTGCGTAAGTCCTAAATAAATTGCTCGAAATGACCGCTGCTCGATCTCACACCCTCTAATGGCGACACCGTGTGGCTTCGCGAAGACCATCGCTATCCAAGTTTTGTGGGCTACATCGGGAATTGCTGCTTGCGGTTTGACGTTCTGGTGCGCAAAAGGTATAATCCAGCCCTGCTGAAAGGACTTAGGTTCCTTTCATTAATCCGAATAGGAGGTTTTGTTGTGGAAACGTATTTAGACATAGCTCTGATTATAACGTCAATTGCACTGATTGCCAGCGTGATCTTACAAAGTAAGGGGGCCGGATTGGGCGGCCTGACCGGAGGCGATATGGGCGGCATCTTTACTGCCCGGCGCGGCGTCGAAAAATTACTCTTCCGTATTACTATCGGCTTGAGTATTTTGTTCTTCGGTCTTGCCATTTTGACCGTCCTCATTACTGGGTAATCGATTTTTGCAAGGACGTAATTTTCCGGGCGATTCCGAATCGCTGGAATGCGTCCTTTTTTCTTGCCTAAAATGAAGAGACTTCGTTGGCAAATTCTGATTGTATTTCTTGCGCTGGTGGCCATTGGCGTTCTTCTGATTGGTCAACAACAACCGCTTGATGTACAACAACAATCTATAGAACCTGAACCGATCACCGGGGGCAGCTACACGGAGGGGTTAATCGGTGAGTTTTCGCGCTTGAATCCCATTTTGGCATTCTATAACCCGCCCGACCGTGATATCAACCGCTTGCTTTATAGCAGTCTGGTTCGCTTCGATGCCCGTGGTTTACCTCAGCCCGAATTGGCCGAGTCCTGGGGCATTTCACGAGATGGAACGGTCTACAATTTTTCGATTTGCGCTGACACAGTCTGGCACGATGGAGAACCTGTTACCAGCGCGGATGTCATTTTCACCATCGATTTGCTTAAAAATCCTGCCTTCCCCATCCCTGCCGATATCCAAGCTTTTTGGGACGAAATCGAAGTTGAAGCTTTCGATGAATCTACTTTACAATTTCGACTTCCCGAGCCTTTTTCTCCCTTCCTGGATTATCTGACTTTCGGGATTCTTCCTGCCCACTTGCTGGAGGGGCAAACTCCTGAAGGCCTGATTGCCAATTCCTTCAACTTATATCCCATTGGGAGCGGGCCTTACCGTTTCGAGCAATTGCTCGTCGAAGATGGAAAAGTCGCCGGCGTTGCCCTGACCGCTTTCGATGATTATTTCGAAGGGCGTCCCTTCATCGATCAGATCATCTTCCGTTATTACGAAAACGATGCTGACGCATTCGCAGCCTATCAGGAAGGCGAAATTCAGGGAATTGGGCAAATCTCCACACAGATTCTCCCGCAAGCACTCGAGGAACCAAACCTGAACATCTACACAGGCAGGCTTCCCCAGCTCGCATTGATTTTGCTGAACCTCGACAGAACAGAGACATCTTATTTCCAAGACGCTTCCATTCGGAAAGCCTTGTTGATGAGCCTCAACCGACAATGGATTGTGGATCATATCTTGCACAGCCAAGCCGTCATTGCTGATGGACCCGTTTTCCCGAACACTTGGGCTTACTACGAAAGCATCCCCCGCATTGAATATAATCCGGATGCTGCCCTCGAATTGATCAAGGCAGCTGGATACACGATCCCCGCGCAGGGCGGCGAAGTGCGCGCCAACGAAGATGATGTTTTTATGTCCTTCACGCTGGTGCATCCATCGGGTGAGACTTATGCTGCCTTAGCCACATCCATCCAAGAAGATTGGGCTGCGTTGGGGGTAGAGGTAAAACTTCAGGCTGTCCCTTACGACGAGTTGATCAGTGACTATCTGGAAACTCGCAGCTACGAAGCCGCTTTAGTCGATTTGGATTTATTCCGTTCCCCCGATCCTGACCCGTACCCCTTTTGGCATCAAACCCAAACAACGGGAGGACAGAATTATTCTATGTGGGAAGATCGGCAGGCCAGTGAGTATTTGGAACAGGCCCGTATTATAGTTGATCCCAACGAGCGGACGCGTTTATATCGCAATTTCCAAGTCCGCTTTACCAACGAATTGCCCGCTTTGCCACTTTTCTATCCCATGTACACCTACGGGGTCGATGCTGAAATCAAAGGTGTGCATGTCGGGCCATTATTCGACACACCCGATCGGTTTGCCACAATTGGTAATTGGTATTTGTTCTCCGAAAATAGCGAAAATGTAGGGGAAGAGATTAATCCAACACCGTAATTGCGCAAAAAAAACATCCCGGGGTTTTTGAACATCCGGGATGTTTTTATTTTTGGGGTGCGATTCGCGTCTTACGGGGAACCAAACAATGAATCTTCTAATTGCAATAAATTTGTAGCCAACACATCCAGATCGGACTGGGCTGCATAAGGATCGTCTTTTATCTCAGAGAGTGATAATTCTAAGCGTTGTTGCATGGCCGCTACAATATCGCTTTGGTCTGTGGGCAATAGTTTGTTGATGGATGCGAGTGCATCTCCAGTCTTTTCTAGCGATATTTGTGCTTTGGACGTATCTTCCTCAGCAAGGGCTAATTGGGCGTTAGCCACGTCGATGCGAGCGTTCAAAACGGCAATACGCAGTTCAAACTCATTCTGCATAGCGATCAGGGCTTCATTCTCGTTCTCCAGCGGGGTCAGCCTATCAATTTCGTTTTCCAACGCTGCGATTTCTTCCTGTGCTGTTTGCAATTTACCATTGAGAGTCTGCACCTCATCTTGATAATCCTGCACCTCAGGGCGGTAAAGCATAAAAATGGAAGCTATAAAACCTAGCCCAAACACAATGATTATTCCCAGCAACCAGCGCAGCACTTTGCGGAAAAAGAGACGGGCTTTGCTATCTTCTTTTTTGGGTTTTGGTTCAGGTTTAGGCTCCACAACTTGGGGAGGTGCTTCTTCCGATATTATTTCTGGTATCTCGTTTTTCTCATCTTTTTCTTCGAGAGGGGGCAGATCCTTTTTTTTGTTTTTCATAGTTTTCTCCAATTGATTATAAAATTCCTGGCACGATTATTGCGATAATGGGGATGGTTCATACGGTTGTGAAAAATCATGAGTTATTTGGGGAAGATACCCTCATGGCGTCTCAGACTCGACGATGGCGTCAAGCAATTCACGCAAACCATCCAAGAACCCCTGGAAATGGTCCGACGCCGAGCGTAGTGTTTCTACTTCTGTTGACAGGGCTTCGGCCTGCTCTGCAACCCCAGCAATATCTTCATCGAGCTGATCTACGCGGTCGCCGACAGTTTCGATGTTGGTCATACGCGTTCGCAGCCCTTCCACATCTTGCGATAGCACGTCAACCCGCTCACTGACTGACTCAATCTGACGATTTAGCTCCAGGGCTTGCTCCGGGCGCACAAAGCGTAATCCGCCATTGATGCCGGCAATGATACCCAGGCTCAATGCTACTGCCAATATAAGGGTGAAAAAAATACTGGTAACTATCATCAGCAGGGCGCGTTTGCTGGTAACGTAGTTGGCCTCAGATGTTTTTTTATTGTTTGCAAAGGGGAGAATGGATATGTCGGAAATTGTGTCCTGTGGCTGGGAGGAATCGGCCTCGGTGGAGTCGGGTTCTTCTGCCTCGGAAACGGTAGCCTCATCGGGGGAGTCTGTTTCTCCCTCATCGGGAACAGTATCATCCGTGGGTGAGGGTTCCGTTTCATCAACGCTTTCGGCCTCCACTGATGGGGATTCATCCAAAGTGATTGTAACTAGAGGCATAAGTTGCTCCAACATGGCGGGGCCAATTCCCGTTATATTTTTCAGGTCATTGGCCATTTCGAAAGGGCGGGCGGCGATAATGCGTTCAGCAATGGCCGGGCCGATTTTTGGGAGCGTGGTTAATGTTTCTTTATATGCTGTGTTTAGATTCACTAATTTTGCCATAACTTGCCTCCGGTGTTGCATAAAGACTTAGATTTGACCTTAGTATAATCGAATTTGGAGAAAAACACAAAACAGGCCAGACAATCTGCCTGACCTGTTTGATGGAAAAGTTGTTTCCATTATTTGGCGATGACTTTGACGATTTTGGGCTGTTCTTCTTTTACTTTAGGGATTTGCAATGTGAGGATACCGTTGTCGAGGGTGGCCTCCGCATTCTCGGATTCTAAATTGTTGGGGAAGCGCAGGCGGCGGTGGAATTCGCCAACGGGGCGTTCTTGGCGTAGATATTTCGCGTCCTCATCGCTTTCATTTTTGAACTCGCCGCTAATGTCGACGATGTTTTTGATAATTTCGATGTTCAAATCTTCGACGTCCAATCCGGGCAGCGTGGCGGAGATGGTGAATGTGTCTTGTTCTTCTTTGATGTCTAGCGGAACGTTGATGTCACATTGGTGGTAATTGGTAAATCTTGCAATTTGATCGCTGGTGGGATAGCGACGGATTCTGGCTCTCTGGTGGGGGGTCATATAAAAGGTTGTCATTTTGATTCTCTCCTTTAGAATTTGGTTTTTGCTGATTTATGCTACGTTATAAATTCTACAGGATTGGTATTAGAAAGATATAAGAGGGGCGTTAGATGTTTGCAAGAATCCGGCAGTTTTTTATTAGTGTTTTATTAACTTCGATTGATGTTAATTAAAAAAGGCAAACTTAACCCAGTAGCTCGAAAGTAAGCGTTCACGCCCCTCAGGTTGATCACCGAACAGTCAAGCTATCCACTTTTGAAGATAGTGAAGGTCTCCTTTTTTAGATAGCGAAGGTCTCCTTTTGTAGATAGTGAAGGTCTCCCGACCGAACGCCCACCGATACCCACCCCGCTCGGTCTGGCAGCCCAGGGCTATGCTTCGCGAAGACCATCGCTATCCCACATACGCTTTTGCAGATAGTGAAGGTCTCATTTTGCAGACAGTGAAGGTCTCCTTTTGTAGATAGTGAAGGTCTCCCGACCGAACGCCCACCGATACCCACCCAGTCTACCAATCTACCAATCTACCAGTCTACCAACCTACCAGTTTACCAATTTATGCGGATGCGCTTTTTCTTTGGATGGAGGAGATTATTCACGCTTCCGAGCAGCGATAATTAAATATGGCGACTCTTTTTTATATACAGATTGGTCATAATTGCCATAGGTGGCAGTGACTACTAATCCCGCTTTTGTGAATGATGCCAATATGTCATTATACCTTTGGAGATAATGCCTGGCCGAAAGCGTCCGCCGATTGACGCGGCCATCGGGCAGCAAGTGATCGTAGTGCCAAAAAAACCGTATGGCTTCATCTGCACGTTTCCATTGGCCCATTACTTGAACGGGGTAGCCGCTAAGGGGATGAGCAAAGGTCGTTTCGATTTCCGGTTTCCCCTCGGCGGGCAGCGTCGCCAACAAAGCCGGGTTAGGCATGCTGACGATAAAAATACCATTCGTCTTTAGATGTACGCGCGCATTATGCGCGGCTGATTTTTGATCGCGGGGCCTTAGAGTACTGTAGGTGTTGCAGGGCATCAGAATAAGGGCGAATTGTTGGGTCAGATGGTAGTTGCTCATATCCGCCAGAATGAGATCAAGCCCTTGGACTTGTTGATTTTCTGCTTGTTTTTGTAGAAAGGCGAGCATGCTGGAGTCGTGATCGACGCCAACGATGGCGTGTCCGGCTTGCGCCAAGGGCAGCAACACTCTCCCAGTACCGCATCCCAACTCAAGGATGGGACTGCCTTGCTGCTCGGCCCAATCCAGCCAGAAAGGATGATCGTTTGTTTCTCGATTGTGATGAGTGTGGTAAAGTAAGGGTAACGTGTTCATAGATTCTATGAGTCCATTGAATAAATAGTCTTTGACCACAAAGCAACTGTATACCCTGTATACCCTTGTATACCCTGTAAGCTTTATGTACTTCGCGTACTTGGTGGCTTTTTCAGTGCAGTCAAAAATGATGTCCGACATATTCCGACGCCAAATTTTCAGTGTGGGGATTCTAGCAACAGCAACCTTGCTGTTCGAGAGCGCATTGACACGATTATTGGCCGTGGCTCAATTCTACCACTTCGCTTTTTTAGTCGTCAGCCTGGCATTGCTCGGGTTTGGCGCCAGCGGCACTTTATTGAGTGTTTTTCCACGCCTGCGCTCGATTCCCTTGAGCCGCGCCCTGGCCTGGTCAGGGATCGGATTCGCCGTCGGCGTGGGGCTGGCTTATGGAGTGGTCAATTGGCTGCCCTTTGATTCCTACAGTATCGCCTGGGAGCGACGTCAGATATTTTATTTCATCCTGTACTATCTTTCTTTGACGATTCCTTTCCTTTTCAGCGGCATGGGCATTGGCATGGCTCTGACATTGGTTAAAAAGCGATCTAACCTCGTTTATGCCGCCAACCTGATTGGATCAGCACTCGGTGCGATTTTGGCTCCAGCTTTTCTCTGGCTGGGCGGAGTCCCCGGTGCGGTTTTGATGAGTGCTTTAATCGCTTTGCTGGCCGGGATTCTTGTTTTAGGGAAGCAATCTATTCTTCAAAGAGGATGGTGCCGGTGGGCGTTTCTTTCTCTTTTGGGATTTGGCTTGCTGGCTTTTTGCGCATTGACAGTTGGTAATTTGGGCAATCGGGCCTCCTTGGGCATGGCAATCTCGCCATACAAAGGATTGGCTCATGCACAACGCTATCCTGGTTCGGAGCGCCGCTTCGGTCGCTGGAATGCTATCTCCCGGGTGGACGTGATGGCCAGCGCAGGCACACGCCGGCTCCCCGGCCTGAGCTACGCTTACGGACAGAATCCGCCGCCTCAATTGGGGCTTTCCGTCGACGCTGATGCCTTGAAACCGATCACACTGGTCACGCCAGAAGATTTCGACGCCGCGGCCTGGATGCCGGAGGCGTTGGCTTTCTCCTTGAAGCCTGGTGGGAATGCCCTGATCATCAACCCGGATGGGGGATTAGGAGTATTACAGGCCTTAGCCGCTGGAGCGGATCAGGTCACAACCATTGTGGAAAATCCACTCCTGCGCCAGGCCGTGGCCGAGACGGCACCAAAACTAA
>JAYELX010000528.1:0-2584 GCA_034717875.1 Chloroflexota bacterium
GGGTGGTTGGAACTCCAAACGCCCCCCATCGAGGGTAACCTTCGAGCCGTGACACAGTACCTGGAAATCATCCGCCAAGCAGCTAATGCCCTAACCATCTTGACCAATGGTCCCCTGACCGAACGACGTTTCCTGACCGACTTTGCCGAAAGCACCCAGGCTTTAGAGCGGCCAGAAATGTACGCCGGGTTGCTGGGATTACTGGGAAGCCCCCAGGTAGAGGTCTCGACTCTGCATGATTGGGTTGTAGATTGGGAGAAAGACTTCAACGCCATCCCCGCGTCCGAAAGACCTATTCAACTCCATTTATATCGTCGAAACTATTATCTACGCGCTTTCGAAGTTCAATTGAATAGCAATCGCCCCAAAAACGTACTCTGGCCTTTGCTGAAAACTTGGCTGCTGACAGCCTCATCAACGACCACAAATTGGCATGACGTATACCATCAAGTAGGCTTACTTGGTCCCGCCTTCTCCGAACGTATCAGCGAATTAGATTTATATTTAGAACAAGTTGAAGAAATAATTGAAACATGGGCACGTGAGCACGGGGCTTAGGTGTGCGCTACAAATTCGATAAGTAATAAAACACGGACGCTTAGCTGTGCGTGCCGTAGGCAAGGCTTGCCTGCCCAGAGCACACACAGTGCGGCAATGTTACAAATATGGTGGATTTACGCGGAATTTTTAAGATTTGTAAACCAATCCCAATTGCATCTTTCAATACATCATCAAGTGTTCATCTTTTTGAACAAACGAATAAATTCGTTGCTGATTTGCGAAATCCACCTGCGTGGATTGGGTGAATTGGGTACTAACCGACGAAGGCTGGTTTCGCAAGACAGGGTCAATTTCAATCGATTGCTGGCAGTGGGGAATATATGGGCAGAACCACTTTAAAAGCAGCACCCTTTCCAACCCCCTCACTTTCTGCCCAAATCTGACCACCATGAAGCTCTACCAAACCACGCGCAATGGACAGACCCAACCCCATACCGTTATGTTTACGCGTTAAATGATCTTCCACTTGGTAGAACTGATCGAAGATTCTTTCCAGTGAATCGGGGGGAATTCCAATACCGTTATCCTTAATTTCAACACAAATATTATCAGCTTCTTCCGATAAACGCACGATAATTTTGCCAGACGGGGGAGTAAACCGAATAGCATTATTCAATAAATTCAAAAAAACTTTGTGAAGTCGCGCGTCAGCATTAACCAAAATATCCTGAGACGGTAACGCCAGAAATATCTGAATGTTGCGTGCCTCGGCCATTGATGTGATTTCATTGTAGGCATTGTTAATAACTTCCTGAATAGGTGCGGGGTCCATAAACAGCTTGGTAGCGCCCTTATACAGCATATTCATGTTGGTCATATCTTCCACCAACGAGCGAAGCTGCAACGCCGCGTCGAGAACCGCATCAGCATGTTCCGAAATTTCCCCATCGCTCTCATCTTTAAGAAAAGTTGCATACCCCAGAATAATACCTAAAGGGGTGCGAAGCTCGTGGGATGCCACTGCAAAAAAATCAGCTTTGAATTCATCCGCTTGACGCAGTTGCCGATTTGCTTCCTGTAGTTCATCGACGATGCGGGCATTATTGATCGCCACCGCTGCCTGAGATGCCACAAGCGAAAGAATCTGCGCGTCTTTCTCGGTGAATCCCCCTTGTTTTTTGTTGATTGCCTCCAGCACTCCAATCGAGCAGCCATAGATACTCATAGGCACACCCAACAAATTCCGAACACGATAATCCGTTTGCTCTTCAACAGACTTGAGATGTCGAGGGTCGTGGGAGACATTATTAGCAATGACAGGGCGTTTTCGTACGAAAATAGTTCCAGCAATACTCCCTTTTAGCGGAACGGCTATTTCATCGACATCATCCGTCTCCACACCAGTGGCGGCGGCGAAATATAGTTGCTCATCATCTTCATTGTAGAGCATGACAGACGCGCCTTCGCAAACAAGCAATTCGCCAGCAATATCCAAAATGGATTCTAGCAAAGGCTTCAGCTTGAGGGTGGAATTGAGCGTCAGACTAATTTCCACCAAACGAGACAACTTTTCCATCTCTTGGGTTTCTTTGTTCATGATTACCACATCTTTTCACTCCTTACCAAGTTGATTAGCTTTGGGTGTGTTGTAAATGAGCTGGAGCAAGGCATTTCTATGTTTCGATACGACTCTCTGTGCCTCCGAGCCTCAACCGGCGCTACACCCAAATTTGGAAATGGTGAAGTTATTTAATCCTCGATCCGTAGACGGTGCCGCAATTTCCTCCGACGGTTGACTTTTTCAGCGGGAAACGTTTCACGTGAAACAAATCTCTCGACAAATCAGGTAGTGGCTAAGTTTGTCTGATAGCTTGCGTGACACAGGGGACAAGCACTTCATCAGATCATATTTTACCTACTCCATTAGGGTTCGTAAAAACATAACTTCCCGTATGTCATTCTGAAAATAGAGCAACGAAGTTAAGAATCTCCTGGTTCCTCAACAGTCAAAATCTACCACTACGCTAAATTATACCCGAACCCGACTATAAACTTTCATAAAACACAACTAATCGCAGCGACC
>JAYELX010000528.1:2684-5353 GCA_034717875.1 Chloroflexota bacterium
ACCCCTTTCAAGAATAGCAGCGGCAAACCGGCCGAAGCATTCAGAGCCCCATGGGCTAAAGCCGGTGCCCAAGGGCTGCGAGTTTCCAGGTAGAGCCAGCTAAAAAAGGCTCCGCACAGCACAGTAAAAACGATCATCATAAAGACTCCACGCACAGGGCGTGTTGGGTAATTGTGACCCTGCAATATGACCGGCGCGTGCCACAACCCCCAGATGATGCCGCTCAACAGAATGGCGCGCCATTGCCCCATCGGGAGCAGCCGCGGCAGCAGAAAACCCCGCCAACCCAGTTCCTCCCCCAGGGCAAATAAAGTGTTGAACAACGGTGCCAGCGTCAAAGCAAAGAGAGATTGCCCAGCTACTATTAGCGCGGGCGAAATATCGGGGGTATTTGGAGCTTGTGCCAGCACAGCCCGGATTAATGTAAATTCGGGATCGAATTGACCAATCCCGAATGCCCAGGTAAGCAGCCCGGTAAAAATTGCCAATCCGATGGGAGCCAGCCAGGCCCATAAATAGAAACGCTTCGGTCCTAAGCGACGCAGGTTTAGAATACCACGCGGTTCCCGGTCAATTAGGCGGGTGGTCAAAATGGCTGCCAGACCGGGCGCCCACATGGCAATCGCCCAAAAAATTGTTAGAGCAATCTGGCGTGTTCGAGAACCAAGCTCCCCAATGGCCAGAGGGATGAGAAACAATACCCACGCCAGCCCGAAGGAGATAAGCAGATACCAACGTAAAGATTTCCAATTGGTCATTGATGGCCTCATGATGCGGGTAAAAATTTCTAATCTTTGGTTTTGGCGTTTTGGGCTAAAGAGACCATCCCGCTCAATCCGCCTAAATTCATTGTGTCCACTGCGCTGCTGGGAACGATGACCATGGCTCCCTTTTCTTTCAGCCCCTCGAAGAGCATGTTCATTGCCCGCAGGTGCAGAGCGGTTGGATTGTTGATATAGGCTTGGGATGCTTCTGCAAAGGAGCCAGCAATTTGTTTTTCTGACTCGCCCAAAATTACACGTGCCTGACGTTCACGCTCGGCCTGCGCCTGACGGGACATGGCCTCTTCCAATTCCTGGGGAATGACCACATCTCGAATCTCGACTGATTGAACCGTGACTCCCCAGGGAGTGGTGCGTTCGTCGATGATCTTCTGGAGTTCGGCATCCATCTTAGCGCGCCCCACCAAAATGTCAGCCAGAGTCATTTGCCCGATGACTTCTCGCAAAGCTGTCTGCGCAGCCCAAGCGATGGCCGATTTATAATCTTCGACTTCGAGCGCGGCCTTTTCGGCATCCCACACCATCCAGAAAAGCACGGCGTCTACATCCACAGGCACAGTGTCTTTGGTGAGCGTTTTCTCGGCGCTGAAGGGAGTCACCATCACACGGTGATCAATCCATTCGGGTACGGTATCCACAATGGGGACGATCCAGAACATCCCAGGCCCAATCAGGCCGCGATATTTACCAAAGCGCAGCACAATGGCTTTTTCCCACTGATCGGCAATTTTCAATGCAAACATGAAATATGATCCCAGCAAGATCATTGCTGTGGTGAAGACGATAATGACCCAAAGGGATACATCCGCCAAGTCCATTAAAACAGCGCCGACGGAACCAATGGTGGTAGCAATGGTAAATAATGTGCCAGCGACGCCATTTATGCGCACGGAGGCAGCTTTAGATTTAATTTGGCTTTGCATATTTAGACCATTCATAATAAACCTCACTTTCATTCTTTGTGCTCTGGAGGGGGTGAACCAACCTCGGCCCATTGGTTAATTAATCGCTCAATTATCTTTTTGACTTCTTTTGCTGAGTAACCTAAATTGGCAGATTCGTTCAAATAGTGCCGCGTAAGCCACTCGATATCCTGTCGGCGCAATCGCTCTTCGTTTTCCGCGGATGGTTTTGGCAGGATAAAGGTGCCGCGTCCGTGCTGGGTGGAGATCAATCCCTCTTCGTCGAGCATACGATAAGCCCGGGCGATGGTGTTGAAATTGACCCGCGAGTCAGCGGCCAACTTCCTCACCGTGGGGAGCTGATCGCCAGCCACCAAATCACCGCTGGCGATCTTGTGTTTGATCTGATCGATGAGCTGCACGTAGATGGGTATTTTAGAGCGCAGATCTAAATTGATGTTCATATTGTATCTTTACGCAATTGTATAATTGTATCTTTGTATTATTGTACACGCGTTTATTGGTTTGTCAAGTGGAATATTTGTGCCATTTTGATGGATACGCTGCGGACACAGAAGCCCCGATTCCCCCTTGTAGAGGCTACCGTTCATCAAGCGCGTTGCAATCTCCAACAAAAATAACGAAGAATCTACACAGCCCCAAAATATCGCTGAAACGCCTTTCGAGCTGAATAATATCCCTGAGTAATCAGCTCTTGCGAATATTCATCATAATCGATAATCCGAGCCACGGGGAAGAAATCTTCAGGGGCTACAAT
This sequence comes from Chloroflexota bacterium, assembly GCA_034717875.1. Taxonomy (GTDB): domain Bacteria; phylum Chloroflexota; class Anaerolineae; order Anaerolineales; family UBA11858; genus JAYELX01. The sequence goes on from JAYELX010000528.1 coordinate 5,147, forward strand.
GGTGACATTGACCTCACGGTAGCGCAATGGCGAACGTCCTTCAGCGCGTTCTTGGCGGGCCAGTTTGTTATAGGCTTCGATCAGCCGCAGCCGCTCCCGAAAGGAGGCCAGCAAAGCCCAATCCAATGTCCAGGTGATAGCTTCGTTGAAGGATTCGGGTAATCTGCGTGTCCGAGATGGCGAGGCATCATCATCCGGGTGCCACCA
>JAYELX010000528.1:5453-7635 GCA_034717875.1 Chloroflexota bacterium
CGCAAGCGCAGCCAGATATGCTCCAATCTGCGCGGGGAGATTCCCTGCACAATGGCGGCGCCGTTGACCGCTCCAATCGAAGTGCCCACAACAATATCAGGATCCCAGGCGTGCTGATGAGCAGCATTCACCCCCATCTTATTGTTTTCGAGCAAATATCTATACACCCCAGCGTGGAATGCGCCGCGCCCGCCCCCACCAGAAAGAATCAAAGTTCGGATAGCTTGCATCCATCGGCCTCCTTGATACTATTATTCACTGACATCGGGCATACTTTCTCCCATGATAGTGCTTGTTGAAAGGATACCACACGGCTGCGATAATGAGCGTTGAAGTTTTTGCCAAAGAAGAAAAACATAACCACGGTTCAAACCAATGACAAGGTTTTTAGAGTTTCGATGATATAATTAACTTGAAGTACTCTTGTTCCGTCTCGAGAAGGAAAGAATATCATGGAAAAAATTACCGTTCAGGTCACAGATAGCAGTAAAGGGGCGATCCTTTTCGAACTGCTCCAATCGCTAGATTTTGTTGAACTCGTCAGCATAGACGAAAAGCAGACCGAAACCGCAACAGATAATCAGGCTGCGGATTTCTTTTCCCTGGCTGGCTTATGGGAAGGCCGTGATATTCAACTAGATACTATTCGTCAAAAAGCATGGCCCAGACAATCAACATGATCCTTTGTGATACCAATATCCTGATTGAGTTTTACAAAAACAATCCGCAAATATAACAAACGTTGCGACAAATTGGATCTGAACGTTTGGCTATTAGTGTTGTGACTCAGGCTGAACTGTATTACGGCGCTCTCAACAAAGCTGAACTGCGAAAAATCAAACAGCATCTCTCTTTGCTTCGCCATTTCCCGGTTGATACAGCAATTTCGGACACTTTCTTGCAACTCATGGAGACCTATTTATTGAGTCATAAGTTAAGCATTCCTGATGCGTTGATAGCAGCCACAGCACTGATGCACGATACTGAACTTTACACACTGAATTGCAAAGATTTCCGATTCATTACAAACCTGTCACTCTACGGATAAATTCAAGCTATCCACTTTTGCAGATAGTGAAGCTCTCCCGTTTTGCAGATAGTGAAGGTCTTCGCGAAGCATAGCCCTGGGCTGCCCGACCGAACGCCTACCAATGCCCACCCCGCTCGGTCGGAGACCATCGCTATCCCACATCCACTTTTGCAGATAGTGAAAGTCTCCCGTTTTGCAGATAGTGAAGGTCTTCGCGAAGCATAGCCCTGGGCTGCCCGACCGAACGCCTACCCTGCCCATCCCGCTCGGTCTGGCACCAATGGGTGTGCACCGCAAAGACCATCGCTATCCCTTCAAGAATATCACCCCTTCTGAACGCTCACTAATTTAGTTCCACGGGGGAAATATTTCTTCATCTCTCAATTACTCCACTGCGGGGTGAGTTGGAGTGGGGCGAATAATTACCATTGTTTTTTAGGCTGTGTCCAATTTTATAGTAAAGGTGCTGCCTTTTTCCCGCCCATCACTGGCCGCGGTGATACTGCCGCCATGCATCTCGATGATGGATTTAGCAATCGCCAGACCCAGACCCGATTCTCCATCTCCTCCATGCCGCGAGTCGTCGACGCGGTAGAAGCGGTCGAAAACGCGAGACAGGTCTTCGGCGGGTATGCCAGAGCCGGTGTCCGCCACGGTGATGACCATTGTACGCTGCTCGCCCTGATTGCAACGCACGCACACATCACCCCCCGCGGGTGTGTGGCGGATGGCGTTGCCGACCAGGTTGGCAAGTACCTGGAAGATTCGGTCGGGATCAACGTTAATGTTGGGCAAGTCAGGATCAACTTCAACCTCCAGATTGACTCCCTGTTTTTCGGCAGGATGTTGATAGGCGGCTTGAATCTGCTGCAATAACGCGCTTGGCGGCACGGAGACGCGGTTGAGCGATAGTTCCCCCGCATCGGCCAGAGAGATAGTGCGCAGATCTTCGACCAATCGTTGCAAATGCCGAACCTCATCCTGGATCGTCTCCAGTCGTTTGGGGCTGGGCGACAGTACGCCGTCTCGCATCGACTCAACGTACCCGGAGATAACGGTCAGCGGGGAGCGCAGATCGTGGGCGATGTCAGCAGTCATCTGTCTGCGCTGTTCGTTGAGACGGGTTAGCTGCGCGCTCATCTGGTTGAAATC
>JAYELX010000529.1:0-7622 GCA_034717875.1 Chloroflexota bacterium
ACCTTTGGGAATTGAATCGTTATGAGGATTTTTTAGAAGCACGTCGTTTATTAATTTCGAATGCTATAAATGATAGAATGGGCGAATTAATTACCACACTAGAGCCAGCACAAACTTATTCAGTAGAAGAAATGTTAACTGGCGAAAACGCTGCTTTAGAATACAAATCCAGTATGCGATGGGATATGCGTAGAGAATGTGTAAATAAAGACCTTCAAAAAGTAATTGCTAAAACTATTGCCGGTTTTCTAAATAGCGAAGGCGGCTTTTTATTTATTGGCGTGGCCGATGATTGTACTGTTTTAGGTATCGATTATGATCTTCAAACATTAAGACGGAAAGACTTGGATGGGTATGAGCAAACACTTCAGCAAATTTTAGGCAATTCTCTTGGCTACGAATACTCAGAATATTGGGATGTTAGTTTTGAGGAAGTCGAGGATAAATTTGTATGTGTTGTACAAGTAGATCCAAGCCCCGAACCTGTTTATTTGAATTACAAGGGAGATAAAGAGTTTTATAAACGAGTTGGTAATACTACTAGCCCACTAGATATTCAATCTGCTAACGAGTATATCGGTATGCACTGGACAGTTTAGGCCGTTCTAGAAAAACAAGTTTTTCAATAAGACACTATGTTATTCCAAGCAAAGGTATAAGTTTGGGATGATTTAAATTCAGGAATTTCTGTAGATTACAGAAAACTTTTCTCAGTTTTAGGAGTATTTTTATGAAACGGATACAGCTAAACAAATACGGCGCACACCTTCGCGACCAAAAACAAGCTCAAGAAATCGGTGCGCGGCTATGGAAAGCTGAGCCCGTCTTGGACTTCACTGGCGTTGAGGAAGTTGATCTGGCATTTGCTGTGACGTTGATAAGAACCTTCTTAGAGCAGCATGATCTAGCCGCGTTACAAGCTGCTTGGGATATAAGTACAATGACGCAAAGTGTCCAGGGAGTGATGCTCCAGGCAATGGGGCTGGCCACTGACCCTGAGTACACGCTTGCCCCCATGGGTGCAGCTTCGCAAGCCACAGAGGGGGAAACCGTTCAAGGTGATGTTGCTGATGTTGCTCCCTTTGACCCTTTCGCTGTTCTAAAGGCCGCTCAAGACGATTATCGTAAATATGTGCGCACGTTCCAACGTATCCAAAACCCGATCATCCGAGATTGGATTCTGGACAGAGTTGACAGCGGCACCCTGCTTTGGAAACAGCCCTACGTCCAAATTTCCCGTCCTCACGCCCATGGGGAAAAACTCACCAGCCTGGTTGCCAGCGATTCGCTCCACGAGAAAATCCCCCCCATCTTTCGCACCGAAGCTAGTGACCCAACATCGGGACCAATCCATCCTTACATCCATCAAACCCAAGCGGTGAAGAAAATCCTGGCGGGGGAAAATGTGGTCGTCTCCACTGGAACAGGCTCAGGGAAGTCGTTTGCTTTTGGCATTCCTATCGTTTCGAAGGCTTTGCGTATGCGTGCGAAAGGCGAACCGGGCATCAAAGCGGTGATTGTCTACCCCATGAATGCCTTGGCCAATTCCCAATACGATGATTTTGCCAGCCGCTTGCACGGGAGTGGGCTAAAAATTGCGCGCTACACAGGCGACACCCGAACTAAACCAGAAGCCGCTTTGAAACAATACCAAAAAGCGACCGGCCGCGATCAACCTTATGATTCAGAGGTGCTTTCCAGAGAAGAAATTCGCCAAAGCAATCCTGATATTTTGATGACAAACTATGTCATGTTGGAATTGCTCTTGACCCGCTTCGAAGATCGCAAATTATTCAAGCACGATGGCATGCTCAAATTCTTGGTCTTAGACGAGGTTCATACCTACACAGGGAAACGCGGGGCGGATGTGGCTGCTCTTGTTCGCAGGCTCAAGCAGCATACCAAAACAATCGGCGAGTTACGCTGCATTGCTACAAGTGCGACTGTTGAAAGTGAAGGGGATCAAAGCGCGGCTGAGGCAGTGTCTAAATTTGCCACAAAATTATTCGGCGAGCCCTTTAGCCCTGAAGACGTCGTCACCGAGACCTACGCTCCCACCTCGGATGATCTTTCTGATGAGGCCAGGCGCGTGGTGGAAGAAGTCAGCGCAGAACCGCTCATGATCACAGAACTGGCCCAACGATTAGATTGGCCGTTGGCGAAAACAATTGAACAAGTTAAAAATATCCCCAACCTACCACCCCGCATTCATGCCTTTTTCTCGCAGGGTCAGGGCATTGCCGCCTGTTTATCCCTCAATGGCCCCCACTTGAACGACCGGGGCGAATCCACCTGCCCCGTCTGCGCTCGAGAAGAACTTGAACGCCCAACCTTCCCCTTGGTCTTTTGCCGGGCCTGTGGCCAAGAATACTACAGTGTAGCCATTGACAAAACCAAACACCTGCGCCCAGCCGAACTCGACTCAGTAGATTTCGAAGGCAAATTAGGATATATTTTTCCCGGCGCATGGGATGAAGACACTACGCCTGATAATTGGCTTACAAAAGTTAATCGCGACATAAAAAAAGGGTATAAAGATGTAGTTCCTCAAAATTATACCTATTGCCCTCAATGCAACCAGGTCAATCCAAGCTGCGGACACCAACATCGTCAAATAACCTTTATCCCCAATCCGTTCTTGTTCTGCCCCGGATGCAAAATGGTCCATGACCGCCGTTCGAGTGAATACAACAAGTTATTCATCTTTGGGTCGGTAGGGCGCTCATCGGCCATTGACATATTGGTAAACGCTCAAGTTCAAAACCTTCCTGAACAGCAGCGTAAGGTCATCGCCTTTTCAGACAATCGCCAGGACACGGCACTCCAAGCCGCGCACATGAACAGTTTGCATGAACGCATAGCTTTCCGCAGGGCCTTTTATCACGCTCTTTTGGAAAACAACTCTGTCCAGGGTTCTGGTTCGAAGTCCGATTTAACCGTAATCGGGCTTCAAATCTTTGATGATCTCAAAAAGCATAATTTGCTCCCGGATTATCAAAAAACAGAAGGCCAATTCATCGAAGACCCTCATGCTGATGGTCAATACCAAGATTATTTGAACTTCCTGGCATTGCAAGAGCTATGGGGCACACACCATCGCATCCACCAAAATCTAGAAGATGTTGGATTGCTAGAAGTGAAATATCGGGGAATAGGGGCTATAACGGCTCACGAAGAAACATGGGAAACCATTCAACCCTTTGCGCGTCTGACACCCGCTGAACGCTACGATGTTTTGCTTGGCTTTTTAGACATCATGCGTAAACGTCTGGCCATAGCCCATGATACCCATTTAAACAAGAGACACTTCAAAGCTACTGTTGTGGATAAGCTAAATGAAAAAGTCCTTATTCACAATGAAATCATTTGGAAGCTTACTGGTTTTAGTGATGATGACCCCAAACAGTTCTGGTGTAAGAGACACGGCCTGAGCCATCATAGCGCCCAACTCAATAAATGGCTGCGGCGTTCGTTGGGAATTGATGATACTGTTCGAGCGAGCGAACTTGTATTAGAACTCGTCAAGCTCTTGGGTAGAGAAGGATTTATAAAATCGCATACCGTTAAGCATAAATACTCCCAGGCTCCAATAACACTCTGGATGATAAATCCGGACATCATTACCTTGCAGGCTGACATAGAATCTGTTCAACAACGCTGCCCGCGCTGTTTGACCATTCATCATTTCAAGACGCTCGATATGTGTACAAGCACAACTTGTCATACCACTTTGGAAGATCGTGATTTAGGTAATAACTACTTCCGCCAGGAATATACCCGTCAATTAGGAAAATCTGTCCCTGTTGTGGCAGAGGAGCACTCCGGGCAAGTTGATGGCGATGACCGCCGCGATATCGAGTTGAGATTTCAAGACCCAACGAGTTTGCTGAATGTAATCGTCTGCACTCCCACAATGGAATTAGGCATCGATATTGGACATTTGAGCGCGGTAACCATGCGCAATATCCCGCCCAGTCCCAGCAACTACGCTCAACGTTCGGGGCGAGCAGGTCGCAGCGGACAGGCGTCTTTAGTGAGCGCGTTTGCGGGCGTTGGCTGGTCACGCGGCCCTCACGACCAGTATTTTTACCGCTTCCCAGAAAAGATGATCGCAGGGGCAATCGCCACACCTAAATTCCGCTTGAAAAACGAATATCTGATCAAGACCCACATACACTCTCTAGTATTAGAAATCATGGGAGTAAAAACATCCACCAAGTTACCAACCAAAGCCCAAGACCTGTTAGATATTCAAAACCAGAATTATCCGATGTATGCCGACATTCGCCAGGAGTGGGAAAAAAACATCAGCAGCTATCTATCAGAAATTGTTCGGGCCGTAGAAGAGGCCTTCTCAGGCGAGATGAGGGATTATGACTGGCTTACGCATGACTTTATCCAAGCCGCCGTTTCCAATTTTGTAGACGATTTAGACTATGCTCTTGATCACTGGCGCCAAATTTATAGAAATCTGAAGGATGAACGGGCGCACATCAACGTCAGACTTGGACAAGAGACTCCAGAATACATGTTGGATCGTCGGCGCAGCATGATAGAGAATAAAATGGCCCAGATGCGGGAAGGTAAAAAGGATTGGTTCATGTACCGCTATCTAGGCCAACGGGGATTTTTACCAGGTTATGCTTTCCCACCAGAAGCAATGCACTTAGCATTCAGCGATCAAGAGGACGAGATTCCTCGAGACCCAGCCATCGCTATCCGCGAGTATGCTCCGGGCAACTTCGTTTATTACCAGGGCGCACAATATGAGATAACTCACACCCGCCCTTCCACCAAAGACCTGAAACCAGTGACCGAGCCAATCGTAATTTGTTTTAAATGTGGACGTGCCTATGTGGGTAGCGAAGAAACCAAAAGATCTGTTTGTGATTGTGGTGGCTCTCTTCAACATCCGTGTCATGGCCTAAAAATGAGCGATATGTTTGCCATAGGAAGAGAACGGATCACGGCTGATGAGGAAGAACGCAGACGCCTTGGTTATGAAACTACTCAACATTATTTGGGCAGCGGACAGGCAATGAGCTACGAAGTTGACCTCGATGGTGATACTGCTTTGAAGCTTACCTTGGAACATAAGGGGGAAGTGCTGCTCATCAACCGCGGTGTTCGCCAAAAGGGTGAAGATGCGCAAGGGTTCACTTTGTGCCGCAAATGTTTCCGTTGGCTAATGGGCGATAAAGCAATAGAAAGACACATCACTACAAACGAAAGACAGGGGAAATGCCCACAGGGAGCGAAAGAAGATGACTTGATTCGGGGATTGTGGCTTACTCATAAACAAGAAAGTGATGTGGCTATTTTTGATGTTCCGCTTTCGGAAGAAATTGATGAGGACATCTTTTATCATACCTTGGCGCACACCCTGTTGCGTGCACTGCTTGTGGCCTTCAACCTGGATGAGCGCGAACTAGACGTTTTCCTCGCTCCGGGCATCGAAGACGATATTCCGCAGCGCGTGGTGATCTACGAAACAACAACCGGCGGCACGGGTGTATTGGCCTCACTCGAAGAACAAGGTCGGTTAGAAATGGTGATTTCACGGTCGCGTGAATTGCTTCACGAAAATGATCCCGATGGTGGATGTGAAAAAGCGTGTTATGAGTGCTTATTGTCTTTCTACAATCAGCGAGAGCACCATCTATTTGACCGCAAGGTTGTATTGCCGTGGTTGAGCAAAATAGGAGCAGGCAAGTTCCGAATGCAGCATGCCCGATCCCATAGCGATATGGAAGCACTGCTAGCAGCTTGCCAATCAGAGTTGGAGAAAAAGGCTCTCCGCGCCATCGCCGAGCGAGGATACCCTCTCCCAAACGAAGCTCAAAAAGTCATTTACAAAGATGATGAACCCATCGCTCAGGCCGATTTCTTTTACGAACCGCGAAACATTATTTTTGTCGATGGCCCTCCGCATCAAAAGCCTTCTCTAAAAGACAGCGATAAACGTAAGCGAAAGGAATTGCACCGTTATGGCTATCGCATATTGGCGATCACTCCAGAAAACTGGGATCAGGCATTGGATGAATTGGGGCGAAGAATAAGATGATTAGGCCGTTAACACCATGTTCGCCCCGAACCGTTTTTCCGAGCAGAGGAATGATTTAAATTCTGGAACTAGCTTAGAGCGAGAATTAGCCAGCCACCATCGCCATTATTCCCCCATGAAAACACTATCCGGGTCCGTGGAACGGATCACATACTACAACGAAGAGAACGGCTACAGCGTCTGTGCGTGTTGGTGGGAAATTGACGCGCCATCGCCATCGCTATCAACAATAACAAAGTGGCGCACCGTTTCACGGCTCTGGATTTACGCTTGCGAGAGGGCGGAAAGAATGACATAAAAAGATGACACACAAGTAGCATTGTATGCCATCATTTGGGCTTATCTCACGAAAATTTCGCTGTTTAGGGTTGAATAACGGGGAAAAATGTTGGCGCACAATATGATGGCAGCCTATTTTGTTGTTGAAATTGTTGAGTGAGGAGGAGAAGAACGCCAGACTCTGAATACGCGCGCCGCCTTCACCGATGGGCCGTATTTTCCGATACTGACAGTACGGAGCTTCGATTATGTGAATGCTGCATGGTGTTACTCCCAGATGAATGTGGGGTTAAGTAAAAAATACGCCCTGACGTAGGGCGAGGCACACCTGGCCCCAGGTCGGACGAGAGTAGTGGGTGGATACATCTTGCGCAGCACCCCTTTGGGGTTGACATTTAAATTCATCGGTAGGCTGCCCCCGGCTTTTCGGGAAACGGTAGTGGCCATTCTTGGTCTTCTTCGGCCGATCTGAAGCGAAAGTCGCACTTTGCTCCGCCTTCAGCCAACGTCATAGTCCTCATCATTACTTGCCCAGACGCTCTGACCGTCACGAAGTCGAGGAAACAGAAGTAGGGCAAAAGCTCGTTCGCACCTTGAGCCTGGTAGTACTTCTGCACGCCGCACTCATAGAAGTCGTAGCCGTAATCAAACTCCCTGCCGTCTCCTTCGACAAATTCCCATACCCAATCCCCAGGATAACGACGCTCCTGGGATTTCTTGGCTTCCTCTTTCTTCTTTTGAATGAACTCTGGAGGCGGTGGCCCAGAAGGAGAAAACGGGAGCTGCTTGATAACTTCCACAACTGCGTCATATATGATCTTACCTGTTTCTCTCGCAGTCTTGCCGTGTGCTTTCATAACCTTGTAGAGCGCCAGGCTCGTCGTTGAACGAATGAGGTGGTGAGTCATCGGATTATCATCATCGCCGATGTAGGGGGTCTTGGGAATCAGCACCTCAGTCTGCTCGCGAGCTTCTTTCAGAATGGTGTCGGTGAACTGCTCACCGTAGCGATTCACCATGAAGGGCCGCCAATTCTGGGCGTGTTCATCGAATATCGCGAGAATCTCGGCCTTTTGAGAAGTATAGTACCCGCTTCCTGTGTATCCACTTTCTATCATGCCTACATCTCCTAATGACTGATCTATGCTAGGTCGTGCGGCCTAACGTTGGCATTGTGCCAAATGGCGTGTAGTGTATATGGGTGCAACGATCAGATTGTTGACAACCCACATGACATCTCGTAGAATGATTGTACCCCAAAGGGAAGGCGGGAGCAGGT
>JAYELX010000530.1:0-5223 GCA_034717875.1 Chloroflexota bacterium
AGGAATGGCAGAAATGCTGCCCCAAAGCTTCTGCAATAAGCTAGAGGCAGTAAATGGCCGCTTACGCATTTTCCGCAAGTCCACATAAGGAGATAGTATGACTCAATTATCCGATAATCAACTCTCGAAGGATCAACGCAAAGCACACTTGCTGAAATTCCTGCTGCTAGGTTCTGGAATCTTTGTTCTCACAGGATCTGTAGTGACCAATATCTTTTCCCTCGCGCCAATACTCTACTACATCCAAACTGTCATATTAGTTATATTGGGCGTAGCCTACGTTCTACTGCGGCGCGGGTACGTCAATATATCTGCATTAATATTCCTGACAAGCTGGGTAGGAATAATCAGTGGCGCACTACTTCTACCAAGTTTGCCACCATCTTCTTTTCTCTTGATTCCCATGCTATTGTTACCGGCCACTGCCGCCGCTAGCATGTTATTCGAACCTTATAGTTCTTTTGTGTGTGCGACAACCACCACCATACTTATACTAACTGCTATAGCTATCCGTGGGGGGTGGGAGGCGGCCAATTGGCCAGAAACTACAAGAAATGAAGTTGTGTACCTATCTATTCCCTTCATAACCAACTATGTGCTGGCCGTACTCTCATGGATGTTTGGCAGGAATATACTAAAGGCAACTCAACAATCTACTGAAATTTCTCAAGCATTGAGTGCGCAATTAACGGCCAACGAAGCACTTATCGCTGATGTTATCGAAGTCGCTACCAGATTAGCACCTATGTCTGAGCAATTGGCAGCAACCATGGAAGAATTCAGTATCGGATTGGATGAAATCGCCGGCACCAGCGGGCAAATGGCAGTTGGGGCCGGTTCTCAAGCCCGGCAAGCGGAGGCTGCATCTCAGGCAATGTCCCAATTAGCAGATGCTACCATCCAAATCAATGCTGATGTTCAAGAAGCCGGTCAGGCTTCAGCTCAAGTACAGGCTGTGACTCAAGACTCTGCCCAGGTAATCCGAGCACTAGGAGACAAGTTGGGAAACATCACACAAATAGTAACAATGGTAGATAAAATTGCCGACCAGACCAATCTTCTGGCCTTGAATGCTTCCATCGAAGCAGCCCGAGCAGGAGAGGCGGGGGCCGGTTTCGCCGTGGTCGCCGACGAGGTACGCCGGCTGGCCGAACATTCTGCAAATTCTGTGAGCGAAATTGGCACGTTGAGCAAAGAAATCAGCGCCAGCCTGGAGAACGTACTGGCAACCACAGAAGTGCTGCAAACAGGAACATCAAACACACTATCACTAACCCAACGCGTGGAAGCAACAACTGAACAGCAAGAAAAAGCATCGGGGGAGATGGTAAATGCAATCAACGAAATAGCAAGCGTAGCCGAGGAGAACGCGGCTGCCACCGAAGAAATCGCCGCATCCATCGAAGAACAGGTAGCTTCAATCGAACAAGTAGCAAATTCCAGCCAGTCGCTGTCCGAAATAGCCAATGGCTTACAGGATATCGTCTCTCACTTTACAACAAATGCCGAAACAATCTGCCCCAACCTGGCCAGCTGCCCCATCTTCAAAAAACTGACTGCCAAAGACGCCACTCATAGATACATCCAAATGTATTGCAAGGGTAAATTCGATCAGTGCGCTCGGAAAAAGCTCAAAGATGCCGGAGAGCCGGTTCCATTATCGCTGCTACCTGACGGAGAAGAAGATGAATAAACTCAAAGATGGGCACAAATTTGCAGCAGGTATCATCCAAACAGGAGCAGGGTAAATGACCGCAACACAAAAAAGACAGGTCACAAAAACGAAAGGCAAGCAATATGTGGTTTTTCTCTTGGGTGAGACGCAATTTGGCGTCGAGATTGACCAAGTACTTCGCATCATCCGCTTAACTCCGATCACGCGGATACCACGCGCTCCAAGCTTTCTGGAAGGTGTGATCAACTATCGCGGGCAGGCTATTCCGGTTGTAGACCTCAACAAACGTTTAGCGTTGGCGGGAGAAAAAGAATATGGCTATAAAGCTCGCATCCTGATTGTGAACTTAGAAGCACAATCCATTGGTATGTTGGTTGATGCAGTAACCGAGATTGTGCGCCTGCCGGATGAATCTATCGAACCTGCTCCAGAGATGGCAGCGCAAGTAAACGGTGTTTACCTCGAGGGGATAGCGCATTATCGGAATCGTCTGCTTGTGCTCCTCGATCTAGAACGCGTATTGACAATCGAAGATGTAGATGAGTTAGATAAGTGGCAGACTGAAAGTGAACACGATCAATAACCGCTGCTGTAACCGCCCCCCAACCACTAGTCCGCATAAAAGGTTTTCGACATGACCGCAACCATTGATGTACTTGTTGTGGATGATTCTCCTCTAATGCAACGGCTTATCACCAAGTTGCTAGAGAGTGACACATCCATCCGGGTTGTATCCACCGCGGCCGATGGTTACGAAGCCATCGAAAAAGTAAAATGTATCCGACCAGATGTCTTGACGTTGGATATAGAAATGCCACGCCTCGATGGGCTAGATGCACTTCAGCACATCATGAAGCACACACCAACCCCCATAATCATACTCAGCGGCGCCATGGAGAGAGACGCCGCAATGCAAGCACTTGAGATGGGGGCTGTCGATTTTGTGGCCAAACCTTCGGGAATCATCTCGATTGACCTATACAAAATCCGCGAGAAGTTAATCAAAAAAGTCAAACTTGCGACTCTAGTTAATCCCAAATGTATTACTGGCGATACAGGCCCAGTCATCATTCCAACGCCAACTCTGATACCACCAAAAAATATCACCCTCGGCAACCAATGGCTAATAGCCATTGGCGCATCAACCGGCGGGCCTCGGGCATTGAATAAAATCATATCTGGTTTGCCGCCCGATTTGCCCGCCAGTATGCTTATCGTCCAGCACATGCCGGCAAATTTCACCAAATCTTTTGCCCAGCGATTGAATAATCACAGTCCTTTGCACGTCACCGAAGCCACACACGGGCAGAGAATTACCTCCGGGGTAGTCTACATAGCTCCCGGAGGAGTCCATACAGCCATAGCCAAGAAAAACCATCACCTTGTCATTAACATCCAAGACACACCGCCTGTGAACTCAGTTCGCCCCTCGGCAGACGTATTGATGAACTCTATCGTAAAACTTCAATGGCCGCGTCTCATCGGCATTCTTCTAACCGGAATGGGGAATGATGGCGCCGATGGACTAGCAAAAATAAAAGCGGCTGGAGGCCATACAATCGCGCAAGACAAAGACTCGAGCACCATCTTTGGAATGCCCAAAGCGGCCATCCAGCGCGGGGTTGTGGATGAAACTTTGCCATTGAACCAGATTCCGAGCGCGATCATCAAGTTGATTCAAAAAAGTGAATGCCATGACAGATGACATACCTGAAATTGACCTATCCCAATTTCTCGACTTGTTCATTGACGAAGGACAGGGACATTTGCGCACACTCAACCAGTGCATGTTGACTCTGGAAAGCAACCCGGACGACACCAAAACATTGGAAACCATGTTCCGCGCCGCACACTCGCTAAAAGGCAGCTCGGCAACGATGGGATATGAAACCCTATCATCAACGGCTCACGCGGCCGAAGACGTATTGCACAAATTACGCCAGGGAGATTGGAGGCTAACTCCAACGCTTGTAGATCTGCTATTTGAATCTATTGACTTTCTACAAAAACTATTAAATGATGCCGCCGCTGGCGACAGGCCCAAAAGCAACGCCTATGTTACCAATACTATAGAAAAACTGCGGGGGTATAAACCAGAAGATGCTGATATTGTGCTCTCGAAACCAATCGATGAGACCAAGCCAAGCATTGCTGCCCAGCAACCCAGCCAGACACAAACTAAAATGATCCGGGTTGACGTGCGTCATTTAGATTCCCTGCTGAACGTCGTCACTGAGATGATCATCAACCGCAGCCTGTTGAGCCGTATGGGGCAGTATTACAAACTGAAGCCGCTGGAAGATGCCTTGATAGATCACAGCCGTTTGCTGACTCAATTACAGAACGCTGTCCTAACAATGCGCATGGTTCCCGTCAAACAGGTTTTTGGTCGTTTTCCGCGAATGGTGCGCGATCTGCTCAAGAAAGAAGGCAAAATCGCCCAATTAATCATCGCAGGCCAGGACGTCGAACTTGACCGCGCAGCATTGGAAAGGCTCAGCGACCCATTGATACATATATTACGCAATGCAATCGACCACGGGTTAGAAACCCCTTATGAGCGTGAAAAGGCCGGAAAACCACCTTCGGGCACGCTGCGACTGTCAGCGCGGCGAGAACGCGACATGGTAACCATCGAGGTCAGCGATGATGGCCGAGGCATGAACGCACAGCGTATTACTGATGCAGCTGTGCAGCGAGGCTTGTTCACAAGCGAAGAAATCGCAGAAATGCACCCACAACAAATCCTGCAATTAATCTGCCAGCCCGGTTTTTCACTTAACAAAGAAGTAACAACTGTGTCTGGCCGCGGTGTTGGAATGGGCGTTGTCAAACACACAGTAGAAACCCTGCGCGGAACACTAGAAATCGAAACGCAACCTGGTCAGGGCAGCAGCATTCGTATCAGTGTGCCAGTAATGCTGGCAATGGTGGACGCTACCATAATTAGAGTGGGTAATGAAAAATATGCACTTCCTGCTGCCCAGATAGAACGCATCATCGAAATTAATCCGGCCCGCATCGAGCGTATAGGTGATCAACAAATCATCAACCGAGAAAGCGGTGTGCTGCCTGTGCGTAAACTAAGCAATTTACTGCATACGTACAACGCTGACCCAGAACCCCGCTTTGCACTAATTGTGCAGCACAACGGCGAACCAGTCGCTCTCCGAGTGGACGTAGTTTTAGCACACAAAGAAATCGTGGTCAAACCGCTGCCACCGGCCCTGCATCACATACCTGGCCTAACCGGAGTGACTGTGCTTGGTGAAGGACAAGCAGTGCTGATTCTAGATTCCAGGGATTTATTCTAATCTCACATTGACGCTGATTTCACCCTGGCTTATAATTCTCACGCTGGGGAAGTGCTGGAACTGGCAGACAGGCTGGTCTTAGGAACCAGTGTTCTTACGAACATGTGGGTTCGAACCCCACCTTCCCCACTGACCAATGTCCATCCACTCCGAGCGAGGGCGTCAATATAATCAACGTGACGCCCTTCAATTGTGTTAGATCAATAGAAAGGTAGTGGTAAAAAGGTAAGTGAT
>JAYELX010000530.1:5323-7595 GCA_034717875.1 Chloroflexota bacterium
TGAAAATAACACGCTGGTTCAGCGAGATGCTTCAGAATGCACATCAGTTTTATAGGTGACTGTCACCTGTATTCATCACTTTATATAACCACCATCAATAGGAAATAGCAATAAGCACAGTCGAGAACCATGAAAGTATATTGAGTAAAAACCGGCTCCATCAGCCGGGAAAAAGGAAATAACTTTGAATATCAAAAAACAATATATCGAAGATCATCAAGTAAAACTCACCATCGAAATCGAAGACTCACCCTGGGAAAAAGCCAAATACCTGGCAGCTCGTCGGCTGTCCAAACAAATCAAAATCCCCGGCTTCCGCCCTGGCAAGGCTCCATATAAAACCGTCGTCAGACAAATTGGTGAAGACCGCATCGTTCAAACAGCGATCGAATCCATCGTCGATGACATCTACACGGAAGCAATCGAAGAGGCAGAAATCGAACCTTACGGAACAGGGGAACTAGAACCAATAGAAGAATTCGACCCGCCAATTTTCGAATTCGTAATTTCCCTCATGCCAAAGGTCGAACTTGGCGACTATAAATCCATACATATTCCTTACGAACCGCCGAAAATCGACGCCGAGGAAATCGACGAAATCCTGGAGGGCATTCAAAAGCAACATGCCGTCACCAAAACACTAAAGCGGCCCGCTGAAGATGACGACATAATCTATATGCGCGTAAGTGCCAAGCGTCTCGACATCGAAGACGAAGAAGAAGCCACCCTCTACGATCAGCAATTCTCGTCTGCTCGGCTCGGGCAAAAAGCAAGCGCAACAGATCGCCAATTTTTCCCCGGCTTCTCCGAGCAATTGATAGGGATGTCCCCCGAAGAGGAAAAAATCTTCGCCCATACCTACCCCGATGATTACGAAGACAAAGAACTTCAAGGCGTAGAAGTCGAGTTTCAGATTGTCGTCACCAACATACAAGGCTACTCCCTCCCCGATCTGGATGATGAATTCGCCCAAAAAGTAAGCGATCTCGAAACACTGGAAGAGCTGCGCAAAAACATCACATCCAACAAGCAATTACAAGCAACCAATGAATATGATACCGCCTACGAGACTCAAGTCATCGAAGAAATAATCGCAAAAAGCACCCTCGCATATCCACAGCAGGTCATAGAAGATAAAAAGAAAAGCATCCTGGCAAACTTGGAACAACGCCTATCCCAGCAGGGAGTAGACAAAGAAACCTATCTGCAATTCCGCAGCGTCAGTGAAGAGGAATTCGATGCTGAAACCACAACTGCCGCAGAATATAACGCCAAGCGCGAGATGATACTCTTGGAAATAGGCGAAGTCGAAGAGATTCAGCCAGACCAGGATGAACTAAAACAAATCCAAACCGATGCAATTGATGTTGCTACAGCGGACTTGACCCCCCGTGAGATAAAAGCCTTGCAAAAAGACGGTAGAATGGCATATTTTACAGCCAATATTACAGCCAATATGATCTTGCAAGAGGTTGTTAATTACCTTATCGCCATCGCAAAGATAGAATCTACCCCTGAAGATGATCAACAAGCCGGGTTGGGTGAGGCTGAGGTTATTCCCGAGGCAGAATCTAGCCCCGAGGATGCCGCAGCAACCCCCACCCCAGCAGATGCTGCTCCCACTGATGAAGCCAATTCCACTTCCGAAGAAGAAAGCGAGGACGCATGAATATCTCCACACCACAATCACAAATCCCCATGGTAATAGAAAGCACAAGCCGTGGTGAGCGTGCTTATGACATATTTTCCCTCTTATTGAAAAATCGCATCGTTTTCGTGGGCACGTCCATCAACGACCAGGTAGCAAACACTATCGTGGCCCAATTGTTGTACTTGAGCAAAGAAGATGCCGAGGCCCCCATCCAGATGTATGTCAATTCACCGGGCGGGCAAGTCTACGCCGGGCTGGCAATTTACGACACCATGCAGATGATTGCCAACCCCATCAGCACTGTGGCGGTCGGGGTAACTGCATCTTTCGGCACAGTGCTGCTTTCAGCAGGAATGAAAGGTCAGCGTTATGCCTTACCCCACGCCACAATTCACATGCACCAACCCGTTGGCGGCGCCCAGGGTCAGGCCACAGATATTGAAATTCAAGCCCAAGAAATTTTGCGCCTGAGGGAACGCTTGAACGAGATTCTAGCCCTCCACACAGGCCAAAGTGTCGAACAGATCAAAGAAGATACCGAACGAGATTTCTGGATGAGCGCAGACGAAGCTAAAGACTACGGACTCGTGGACGAGATTCTCGAAACTCCTGAAAAGGCCA
>JAYELX010000531.1:0-7584 GCA_034717875.1 Chloroflexota bacterium
GGCCGCTGCTCTTCCTATAGTAGCGCTGGAAGCCGGAGCGATTGTTGTGGAGATTAATCCTAATCAGACTCCAATCAGCGAACGCGTTCACCACCATCTTCAGTCCGCCTCCGGAAAAATTCTCCCCGAGTTGATAGCATATTTTTGCCCGTTATAATCCATCCCCCAGGCCAACCTATAAGCCGCATTCTGTTAAGCCAACAGTTACCCGTTGGCCGGCGACCATCTGTCTGGGGCGCGCTTCACAGCGCGCCTCGGTGCAGTCTACCCGGAACTTCGTTGGGACGAGCAGTCCCTCGTTCCTGTTTGACCTTGCTCCTGATGGGGGTTGCCTGGCCGCGGACATTGCTGCCCGCGCCGGTGGTCTCTTACACCACCTTTTCACTATCACCGCTCTCCCCTCGCCCCTCGGGAGAGGGGTTTGGGGTGAGGGCTACCTGTTTCTGTGGCCCGATCCGGCAGCTTACGCCGCCCCGGATGTTATCCGGCATCATGCTCTGTGGAGTGCGGACTTTCCTCGACTTTGCGCTTATGCGTAGAGCCGCGATCGCCCGGTCAGCCTAGGGATTTTCATGTTACCACGAAGTGCGCAGCAAGGCTAGACAAACCTACAGGCATCATGTAAAATATATCTTTGGAAATTGTTTAGTCAGTAAAATCTAAGTTTTGGAGGTATTGATTTGCCAAATTTAAAATCGTCTATTAAAAGAAATCGTCAAAATAAGAAACGCCGTGAACGCAATCGTCACTTTCGCGGGCGTGCTAGTAAGATGGTGAGCAAGGCGCGTGTTGCTATCGAAAGCGGAGATTTCGAATCCGCCAGCGAGGCCACAAGGTTAGCTGTTAGCGCATTGGACAAAGCCGCTAGCAAGGGCGTGATTCATAACAATAATGCCTCACGACGCAAAGGCCGTTTGATGAAACAATTGGCCGCTCTCGAAAGTTAAATCCGATTATTAATGCTAAGGCTAAGCATAACTTATGAGCCGTATTGACTTGACGTTCGGCTTGAAACCTTAGGGCTTGGGAAAGTTATTTATTCATCAATCCTTAGCACATTACCCTGATGTTCACATCCAGCGGGAGCTTTATCGACAAGCTCTCGCTTTTTGTGTTGGTTGGGTTTGTGAATGCTTATATGCTCGGTCAGGAGATAGTGACATATGTCTCAAATAGAGACCTTCGCTATCGGACACAAAGTATATACGACTAGCAGGCTATACAAAGCAAACATGGTGGGCAAGGTGGCTTGCGCCGGTTTGTATACCCTGTATACCTTGGCTTAATATCAAATGCAATCTGCCTGGTTGGGGTAATGAGCGCGCCCGCCCATGGGGCGTGATATAATCTTCAATCAACGGAATCCTCTTTCAACCCGGTTTTTGTTCATACATAGGTAAATTATGTTCGAAGCGAAACAACAATCCATCGCCGCACAAATTCAGGCATATTGCCGCAATAATGATATTCCAGCCCCAGATGAAGTCCAATGGCGGCCGATCCCGTCCAGCGGAGATTGGGGCATATCGACATCTTTCTTTCAAACCGCTGCCCAGGAAGCCCGTTCTGGTAAAAAGGTCAACGTCCCAGCGCGTGCCCAAGAGATCGCCGAAAGCGCAGCCGCTCACATCGGAACGCCGACGGGTATCGAGCGAGTGGGGGCTACCAAAGGCTAT
Organism: Chloroflexota bacterium; assembly: GCA_034717875.1. Taxonomy (GTDB): domain Bacteria; phylum Chloroflexota; class Anaerolineae; order Anaerolineales; family UBA11858; genus JAYELX01. The sequence continues at coordinate 1,677 of JAYELX010000531.1, forward strand.
CTCAACTTTTATTTTGATCCGGGCGAATTTGGGCGCAGCGTTGTTGATACAGTTTTGGAAGAGGGGGATGATTTCGGACGCGGTGATCCCAAAGACGAGCGCGTCATGGTGGAGTATGCGCAACCGAACACGCATCACTCATTCCATATCGGGCATTACCGCAATACGATCTTGGGTGAGGCTTTGGCGCGCTTGGTGGAGTTTGCCGGTTTCGATACGGTCCGTTCCTCCTACCCCGGCGATATTGGCTTGGGCGTGATTACGGTTATGTGGGCTTATGATAAATTCTACAAAGATCAAGAACCGGATGGGATTCATGAGCGCGGGCAATGGTTGCTGAATATTTATATTGAGGCCACAAAACTGCTCGCTGAAAAAGAAGACGAGACGCCTGCAGAGAAAGCTCGCCGTGAAGTCTATGATGCCGAGCGCCGCGAGATGTACCGCAAATGGGACGCAGGTGATACTTACGTGCGCGATCTTTGGCGCGAGACCCGCGCATGGAGTTTGGAAGAGCTGCGAGATATTTTGCGCATGATTGGGGTTGAGATTGATGTTTGGTTCTTCGAGAGTGATGTGGATGAGCCCTCCAAGCAAATTGTCGAGGAGCTGCTGGAAAAAGGCATCGCTGACGATGAACGCGCTGATGGGGGCGCGGTGATTGTGAAAATTGACGAGAAGCTGGGATTGAAGAAAGAGAAATATCGCACCAATGTTATTCTGCGCAACGATGGCACCACGCTTTACTTAACCAAAGACCTGGCCCTGGCGAAAGAGAAGTTCGAGAAATATCACGTTGATCGCTCGATTTATGTGGTTGACGCGCGACAGAGTTTGCATTTGCAGCAGACTTTTGCGATTTTGAAGTTGTGGGGATTCCCTCAGGCCGCGAAATGCCATCATTTGGGTTATGGCTTCGTTAGTTTGCCAGAGGGAGCCATGTCGGCGCGGAGCGGGCGGGTGGTGTTGTTCGAAGATGTCGCTGATGAGGCTGTCCGGCGCGTGCTGGGCGAAATCGAGCAAAAGAATCCCGATATGCCGCAGGAATGGCGCCATGACATAGCTCAGCAAATAGGTCTGGGAGCGTTAGCTTATGCCATGCTTTCGGTAGATAATAATAAAGATATTGTTTTCGATATTGATGAAGCCCTCAGTTTTGATGGCCACACTGGCCCTTATATTCAGAATGCCCACGTGCGCGCTTCCAGTATTCTTAGAAAAGCGGATGAATTTCCTGCCCAAGCCAGCTTCGATTACGAACTTTCGTCTCACGAAATTGAATTGATCGAGGCAATCTCGCGCTTCCCGGACAAGGTTGAACAGGCGGCTGATGAATACCGTCCTTTGGTGATTGCAAGCTACGCCTTCAATCTGGCGGCTACGTTTCACAGCTTCTACCATGTTGTGCCGGTGCTTCAGACTGGTGATAGTGCTATCCGTGATGCGCGTTTGCGGTTGGTAGCCGCTGCCAAACAGACTATTGTCAACGCGCTGCGATTGTTAGTTATTCAGGCGCCGGATGTGATGTGAGTATGCCCTCTCTTACCTGGCCCAGCAAAACACTCCCCCATCTTCCACGCTCGCATCTTTCAATGCTGACAGGATTACTAAAACGACATAAAAAACACGATAATAAACTATCGTTTACGACTTAATGCCTTTAGAATCGGGAGGGCTTCATCTAAAGTTCCACCCAATCCATTTAACCAAGAAGGGGGATCGGTCGGTTTTACTTCAAACCAAAACGTGTCTTTCCCCTTTGCTCCTTTATGTTGTGGCTTGTGTCCTATAACAAATTCTTTCAGTATTTCTTTACTCACAACCCAACAGTGTGCCTCATGGGGAGAAATGCCTAAAGCTATTACATACTCATAGTTTTGGTCACGGATTTGCTGATATTTGTATATTCCTGATTTCCATAATGTAGAAAATTTTATTTCTGCTCGATGTCCATTGATCATTAAGTCAGCCTCAGAATCTGGACTTGAGTCGATTCGTAGACCTCTTGCACCACACCAAGAAGCTATTAATCTAGAACCCAATTTTCCTTTGGATGCGGGAGGTAAATTTCTCACCCAGGCAAAAGGGCTTTCTTTCCAAGAATCATCTTTTGCTTCAAGTTCTTCACGTATATGGTTTCCGATAGTTGCCAGCAAATCAAAGTCACTTGTTGTTTTATTATCCATTTTAGACATCATTTTTCCTTCAGCACTTTAGTAAGCACGGTATAAACTTGATCTAATGATCCTCCATGTTCACTTGCCCATTTGGGTGGATTTAGAGGGTCAAATTTTATCCAATACTCAGCCCCTTTGCCTACTTTGTGTTGTTCGTTTGCATGTTTTAATATATATTCACGCCTGAATACCCAACAGTGTGCAGCGTGCGGAGATATGCCAAAACACAATAATAAATCATAGCCATCAACTCTAATTTGTTGAAATGCATAACGTCCATTTTTCCAAAGGGTGGAGAATTTTATAGCAACCTGTTTATCTTCAATAATTAAACCTACACTTGATACTGTACTATCTGTCTGAACAGACAAACCTTTACCAGCACACCATGACGAAATTAGCTGTTTGCCTAATTTGCTCTTCTGTCTTGCAGACAATTGTAAAATCCATTCAAATGGACTATTTTTCCATTGATCATTTTTCTTCTGAAGATCGTCTCGATAGTAACTTGCTGTGGCTGCTAGCATCTCAAAATCTTTGCTAAACTCTCTTCTGTCAGCATCAGACTCATCAATTTCTTCTAGTGGCTCGTATTGTCGTTCACCTTTTTGATAAGGAGAAGGATCAAAGTATTCCCATTGAATCTCTGGAAAACCACCAAATCGATAAGCCATTACTTCTAGAGCTTCTGGGTTATTATCTATTAAAATGAAGTCTCTATTCAGTCTAATACAACTTTCTCCAACTGTACCACTTCCAGCAAAGAAATCTAATACAGTATGTCCTGGCATAGAAGATGACTTAATTATACGGTTGATTAGACTAAGGGGTTTTTGGGTTGGGTAACCAAGCCTTTCTTTACTATTTGTGCCAATGATTGAATGCCACCAAGTGTCTGTTTGCCGTTCGCCAACGAATTCATACCACCAAGTATCAGTTGGTAATTTCCCCCTTTTAGCTTTTTCAGGGCCAACTAATCCGGGAGCCATATAAGGAATACGGTCAGTCTCATTAGTATTCCAAATAAAGTTTTTAGGATCTTTGGCGTAAAAAAGGATATTATCATGTTTGGTTGGCCACTTAGACCTAGATTTTCCACCAAAGTCGTACGCCCAGATAATTTCATTAATAAAACTATCTCTTCCAAAAATACTGTCTAATAGCAATTTACAATAATGTACTTCTCGATAATCAATATGAAAATAGAGACTTCCATGTGATTTTAGAATACGATAAGCTTCTTCAAGACGAGGGCGTAAGAAATGTTCTATGAAAAAGATGCTGCTCTCAGGAGCTAATATTTCGTAAGCATCTTCACGTTTTTGTGCCAACTCAACAGCACCATTAAAAGAGTCATTATATGATTTCGTTCCTAACTCAATTGATTTATATTTATTTCCCTTAAAACCTTTTCGATCACCATCTTCTGTTCGAATAGTTTTTATTGATTTTAATTTACGGGTTTTTCCCGTATTAAAGGGAGGATCAATATAAATCAAATCTACCGTCTCGCTAGGCAAGTCACGTAGTATTTTTAAATTATCTCCAAAATAAATATGCTTCATAGTTTTTGTCTAATGTTTTCTAAAGAGCGTTGGTTTCTGATAACCAATTATATCAAATTGATATTGTTATAACTTCACCATTAGATTGCAGGTTTTGGTTAATTTTGTCTATCGATCTAATACCATTGCGGCGATGGGAACTAACTTGGCTTGGTAATACATCGCCAGCGATACTTAATAACTTTATGCACACCTACTTACATGATTCATGTCCACAGATCGCCGATTGATTTAAAACCTTAATTGTGGACGTGCATTCTCGGAGCGCATCAGCGTTGGGTGGTCATATTCACCCTGCAAGTGAATCTGAGCCTTTCGCAGCGCGGCTTAGAAGTAAAAATCCCCACTGAGCTGGTATTGCCCAAAGTGGGGAAGGAAATTCGCCTTCGTTTGGTTAAAATCGATGGGGAGGGAATTACGCTAGACGTCTAATCGGTAGCCTACACCACGCAATGTTTTTAGATATTTAGGATTTTGGGGGTCTTTTTCGATAGCTTTACGCAACCAACTGACATGAACGTCCAGCGTGCGGGTATCTTCGGTGAAATCGGTTTCCCACACCTTGCTGAACAAATTATTGCGTTCGAGTACTTCACCGGCGCTTTGCATCAGTACTTTCAGCAGGAAAGTAAGTTTGGGGGTAAGGGAGCTTTTTCTGCCATCACAATATACTTGGTTGCGCTCCACGTCCAATTGAATGCATCCAACTTCCAGGCAATTTTCGCTTTGGATCGGCAGGAGAGGCTCGATGCGGTTGTTGAGTTTTCGAACGGTGAAAGGCAATGACAATACGACGTTGGCTGCAACTTCATCGCTGGATGGGGCTTTCGATTTTTCTGAAATCAGGATGATTGGCAGTCCATTCAGGCTGTTGCGCAAGGATTGACAAATACGAACGCCGGTTGTACGCATCGAAGGGGCATTGACCACTACTACTTGGGGTTTGATTTCTTCTAAAGAAGCGATTGCGGCTTTGCCCGTTCTGACGACAGCGATTTTATATTCTTTTTTTTCCAGGCGGGCAGCAAAGGTTCTGGTTCCCGAATATTTTCCTTCGACACATAAAATGGTTGGTTGCATTAGCTGTTTATTAGTTTAATAATTCGGGGTTTAGAATAACGCGGTTTCTTTGATGTTTGATCAGCAGGGACTGCGCTCTTTCCCGATTATTTGCGATGCTGTGATTATTGCTCTTGACGTAAGTATTAATGAAGGCCCCGTGTATGCAAGTTCTTAAGCCAGTTACATTATACTAACAACCTTAAAAATTAGCAAATGGATATTGAGTGTTTGGGAGCGAAAGTATATTCTAAAAGTAGGGTAAAGTTGGCTGTGCGAAGACTAGCCCGAGGAACTTGCTCAAAATAGAGAGATGTGCATTGCATCTGCTGTAACTGCTCAAAGTGTGGGTGGTGTTGTCTAAGCAGGTACTACAAAACATCTTTATAAAATTAGCCCAGCCTTCAGCATAGTCAATAAAATAAGGATCAACGTGAAATAGTGGGGGATAGGAAACTTCATATTCAGACCTCACAGGTTTCAACGGTGTATTTGGGTTTGAAAAGCATGTTGTAAAGGTTCAAAATGGAACCCGTAAATCGTTTTTTCAAAAACCTGTGAGGTCTCTTAAATAAATGGGAATAGCGGCATGGTTCAGATTAGCTTCACGTTAGCAAATTAACAACAAAACACTCTTTTATATGCAGGGTTTTGAACGCACCAACTGGTCAGCGGATTTATAACGGATTAGCGGATGAGTCCGCTACCTGCGGTAGTTATCTGATAATCCGCTACCAATCCGCTGCTAAACTTGAAACGCTCCCAACCTGTTTTTGAGAAGACACTACTTTTGGCGCGTAGGTAGTCCCAGAATCCGATATTTTAATAAAACTGCCGAAAACCTAATGTAAAGCTAAACCTTCCAGTTTCTGAACCACGCCGGAATAGCGAAGGTTTTGCCATGCTGTGCATGCCTTATAACCGAGCGCAGTCGGAAAATTACAAAGAAACTTTCACGGACTTACTTAGACCGAACGAGTTTCGTAGATTTAGCACGGTGCGTTTCGCGTAGCATCCTGCCAAGGGAACGCCCGTGCGGGAGTGATTAACCGCAAATTATTGATTTATGAAACACTTGTTGATTCTGCTAGGTTCGTAAGAACACGC
>JAYELX010000532.1:0-7524 GCA_034717875.1 Chloroflexota bacterium
TTCTCCGCTTGCCAACGGCATGCAAAGCTCGCTCCGAATTCACTCGACCGGCGTTTGCTCTATTACTCGAAGAGTACTCCTTCGGAGCAAGTGTAACCTTAATTTCCTTTCCATATAAACCATCCCCGCCCTGCATGATAAAATTATAAGCCTTGACAACCCTTGCCTATTCTGATATTCTGATGATCAGAAATACTGAATTTAGGAGGTGGCTTATGTCGAATACAATGACAGTACGATTAGCGCAGCGGGGCGTGATGACCATTCCCAAGCAATTGCGTGAGACCTACAACATAAAATATGGAGATTATCTTACTCTTACGGATTTAGGAGGGGTTTTTATGGTAAGCCCCAAGCAATCAGAAGTTGATATCATAGCAGATAGCATCCAAGAAACTTTGATTGAAAAAGGCGAGACACTGGAGAGCATGTTGAAGGCACTTCGTGAAGTGCGAGACCAGCACGATGCTCAGGTATAGAGTGTTTTTAGATACCAGTGCACTTTTTTCAGGGCTTTGGTCAGACGCAGGTGGTGCTCGTTTTATTTTAAAACTAGGGGAAGCTGGCTTGATTCAAATTCTTGCAAGCCCTGAAGTGTTGGCAGAGATTGAGGATGTTCTGCGACGAAAAGCACCAGAAATTTTAGGTGAACTCACTTTGGTTTTGAATCGAAGCGGAGTTGAAGTTATCCCTTCCCCTTGCTATGATGATGTTCAAAACTGCGAGTTATTGATAGATCATGCTGCTGACGCGCGGGTCATCGCATCGGTTTGGAGAGCTGAAGTTGATTTCTTTGTAACTCTTGACCGAAAACACTTTTTGAAGAATGAAGCCCTGATGGAATCAGCCTCGTTTCCCCTCGGCACGCCTGGGGATTTTCTGGCCTGGTTCCGAAACCAATGAGATAGGGTGGTGGTTAGACGGCAAGTGATGACCAGAGGTGACAGTCACTTGCAAAGATATTTTACAAAGAAAATACGCTGGTTATGCGATTCGATGTAGGCTGTAAGGCTAATTTATAAGTGACTGTTACCTATGCAAAATCTTCATTATTTACCTTTTTACCACTACCTGAAGTAGTACACGTATACACACAACCCAGAATAAAAAGAGCACGGAGTATCGAAAGATTTACTCCGCGCTCTTTTTGTTTGGTAGTTTGTGAATAATCAGTCCAGACATTCCAAATAGTCTAATACAAGCCGGACGCCGAACCCCGTAGTTTTTCTGGGGCCGTTGCACGTTCACTTATTTTAGAATCCTTCTAGTTTACTCATGTCGGCAACACCCTCGGCCAGAGCAGCGATATTTTGCAGCAAAGCCAAACGGTTGTTGCGCACTTTTTCGTCATCGACCATGACCATTACATCATCGAAAAAATTACTGATGGCCGGGACAATGGAAACAATTGCTGCGAGAAAATCATTCGCCGAATTGGGTGCTCTCTCCACACTTTCGATTTCTTCCAGTGCGGCGAACAGAGCTTTTTCTGCCGGATCAGTTTCTGGCAGTTCCTGATACCTGATCCCTGATCCCTGACCTCTTGTAATCCTCACACAGCGTGAATACGCATCTAGAATCTTATCCCAATCTTCACGCTTGACCCAGGCAGTGAGTTCTTTGACCGCTCGAGCGGCTTGGGCTGGGTTATGACCTTGCGCGCTTAGAACCGCGTCTACAATATCATGGGCATAACCTTCATCGAGGAAGACATTGCGCAGCCGCTCGATGATGAAGTTCAGGCACTCGGCTTGGGTTTCAGATGAGGCTTCGATGGGCAGATTATCCGTGGCGGATCGAAGTGAGGAGCACAGATCGAAGTCTAGATTCCACTCGATCAGGTTGCCTACCAAACCCAGAGCGGCGCGGCGCAGGGCGAAGGGGTCTTTGTTGCCAGTGGGGATCAACCCAGTGGCGAATAGCCCGGTGAGGGAATCCAGCCGGTCGGCGATGCCAATGGTTAGGCCCGGTTTGCTCTTTGGGGCCATGTCGTCGGCGGAACGGGGCAAGTAATGCTCGAAGATGGCGGTGGCAACCGCTTCCGTCTCGCCAGAGTGTAGGGCGTAGTCGCGGCCCATCAACCCTTGCAGCGAGGTCATTTCGACGACCATTTGTGTGGCCAGGTCGGCTTTGCAGAGTTGGGCGGCGCGACGAGCAGTTTCGGTTTCCTCGGGGTTAAGATTCAGCATCGGGGCCAGAATCCTCACTAAACGATCGATTCGTTTCGTCTTGTCCAACATCGAGCCGAGATCAACCTGGAAGGTTAGTTTTTCCAATCGGGGCAGGAAATCTGCCAGGTTGGTTTTCATATCTTGGCGCACAAAATAGGCCGCGTCGGTAAATCGGGCCCGGATTACGTCTTCGTTGCCGCGGATGATTTCGTCGTAATTATGGGACGATTCAATGAGTGGTTTGTTGGCGACAGTGATGAAATAGGGCAGCAGATGGCCATTTTTCTCGATGGGAAAATAGCGCTGGTGCTTTTTCATCACCGAGGTGAGTACTTCACGGGGTAACTCCAGGTGGCGGGGGTTGAAGTCGCCGCGCAGGGCTGTGGGGGCCTCGACCAGGTGGGTGACTTCGAGCAGCAAGTCGGGGTCGGCGGGTATTTCGCCATCAACTTCGGCGGCCAGGGCGTGGATTTGTTTTTCGATGCTGGCTTTTCTTTCTTCGGGATCGAGCAGGATGCCCTGCTTTTCGATTGCTTCGAAATAGTCAGCAGGGGTGGTGATGGTGATAGTTTTCGAGTCGGTGAAACGAAGCCCGCGGGTGATGTTCCCAGCTGTTAAACCAGCGTATTCGCAGGGGATCACGGCTTGGCCGTGGAGGGCCAGCAGCCAGCGGATGGGGCGGGAGAAGGCCACGTTGGTATCGTTCCAGCGCATGGTTTTTATCATTTGGATATTGGCGATGAGGTTGGGGATAGCTGTGGCCAAGACTTCGGCGGCGGGGCGTCCTGACTCCCGCACGACCGCGGCGATGTAGGTGCCGCCATCCATTTTACGGGATTCCAGGGCTTCGACATCCAGCCCCTTGGAGCGGGCAAACCCAATTGCGGCTTTGGTGGGGTTGCCGTCTTTGTCGAAAGCAATTTGAGCCGGTGGCCCTTTTGCCAATTCTTCTAAGTCGGTTTGGGCAGCGGCCAGCTCTTCGACGTGGATGACCAGCCGACGGGGTGTGCCAAAGACGTGCACATCGCCGTGCTGCAGGCGAATCTCGTCGAGCAAAACGGGAATTTTGGTTTCGAGTTGAGAGAGCGCGTCTTCCAGATCGGTTGGTGGCAGCTCCTCTGTCCCAATTTCAAGTAAGAATGGAGCGGGCGAGTCAACGAATCGCTGACTCGCTGACTCGCTGACTCGCTGACTCGCCGACTCGCCGACCCGCTGACTCGCTGATTCATCAAGCCAGGGAAACTCCAACCGCTGCCTCTGCTCGATATAAGCCTCGGCGACATGGCGGGAGAGGCCGCGCATACGTCGGAAGTATCCGGCCCGCTCGGTCACACCGATTGCGCCGCGGGTGTCGAGCACGTTGAAAGTGTGGGAGCACTTGAGCATGTAGTCATGTGCCGGAATCACTTGTCGGTTTTCCAGGCAGACATTTGCTTCAGCCTCGTAGAGTGCGTACATTTTACGCAGCCGTTCGACGTTGGCTAGTTCGAAGGCGTATTTGCTGGATTCTTGCTCGTTTTGCAGATAGACATCGCCGTAGGTGCGGGTCTGGTTCCATTGCAGGTCACGGAAATCGCCTACCTCTTGCAGGGCCATGGCAATGCGCTCAATGCCGTAGGTCAGCTCTAAAGAAATAGTATCCAAAGTTTGCCCGCCAGATTGTTGGAAGTAGGTGAATTGGGTAATTTCCAGTCCATCCAGCCAGACTTCCCAGCCCAAGCCCCATGCGCCGGTGACGGGGGAGGCCCAGTTATCTTCCACAAAGCGGATGTCGTGTTTGTGGGGATCAATACCCAGGGCAATTAGGGATTGGAGATACAGGTCTTGAGAGTCTTCTGGGGCTGGTTTGAGGATGACCTGATATTGGATGTGTTGGTAGAAGCGGTTGGGATTTTCGCCGTAGCGACCATCGTCCGGGCGGATGGATGGTTCCACGTAGGCCACGTTCCAGGGTTCGGGGCCGAGGACGCGCAAGGTTGTGGCAGGATTCATTGTCCCCGCGCCGACTTCGGTGTGATAGGGCTGCCAGATCAGGCAGCCTTTCTCGTTCCAGTAATTTTGCAATTTGATGATGATGGTTTGAAAATCAAGTGGTCTGGTCATAAATTTATACGTTGGAAAAAGGTAGGTTGAAAGTTTGGGGGATTATAGCATCATTCTGAATTCTGCATTCATCAATCTGCATTCAAAAACCAATCCACCCCATTTCCGCAGCGAGGATGAAGGCAAAGATGAGCAAAACGATGATGGTGCTAATAATGCTCAAAATGCTTGAACACTCTCTACTTGGGGCAGTAGGTCTTCTGGTTGAATTTTGCCGGTCAACAGGGCTAATTCACGGCGGGCAGCCGCATTGCCAGGCTCGATGGCGACGGCTTCTTCCAGGCAATCTCGTTTTTCGTCGGGGTCGGCGGTGATTTTGGCCAACCACAACCAGGGGCGAGCGTCTCCAGCTCTCATGCGCGTTGCACTCTCTAGCAGCCTGCGGGCTAGACGGTTGCTGCCGTTCTTGGCCGCGTTGATGCCGTCCCGGACATAATTATCATATTCATTTTGAGGGGAGTCGAATGAGGCCATAAGCCATTCTCATCTCTTTGGCGCTCGTTGACGCCATTGCCAATATTCTTCAAGATTTCGGTAGGGGATGTCAGAATCGATGGACTTAGCCATATCTTTAGTCAAATAATTCATCCAATAATCATCAAATACTTCTTCACCGTAAGCGGCGAAAGTCCCCTTTCCATTTATCAACTTTTCAATATTCTTTGTCGACCCTATATTTTTTGTGTTTCCACTTCCAGGGTGATCGTTGGCTATCTCCCATTTTTCATTAAGCAAGAAAGTGAAGTCTTGAATCACTGACACTATATCTTGAAGGTCATCCAGCGTATAAACATCGCGCTCATCGCTTACATCTTCATTTCGACTATAAATCACCCCCAAAACGAAATGAGCAGCATAATCGCTATAGGGAAAGGTGATGTTCTTTGTAGAAGTGCGTTTTCGGAAGTATCCTGTAAAAGCCCCCAAGGTAAAGCCACTTACAGACCGTTTGCTTACGCGATACGTGCTTTTTAAGTCCAACGCGATTTTAGTGTTATCCGATAAAACCAAGCTAATATCAGGGTAATGATTTTGATGTTCACTGAGAACTAGCCGATAGTTGTTTATCTGTGCGAAGCGAGAAATAATGGGAAATAATATCAATTCAACAATTTTTGAGACGACTTTTGTATCTATCGAAATAGTGTAGATATTTCGATAAACATCAATAAACCCTTTTACTACCCACTCTCCAGTATTAGTAGCGAGAGACTTGCTAAACGTATCAAAGTACGTTAATAGTTTTTCCCTGAATTCTTCTTTGTGTGTTCTAGTTGTAGACATTGAACTATTCTCCTATAAAAAGAATCTCTTTAGATTTTGAGTTTGTAGATAACGCATATTTATAATGACCATAATATTCTACACGTACCGAAGATTTATAACGTTGTAGTAATTCTACTAATTCTGCTTCTGTGGGAATACCATCACTTCGATATGACACAACGAGAATGCTGTCCTGGAACTTTTTAAAGAGCTTATTAAACGCAGTGTGAATCTGGTCTTTATTTGTCCACCTGTTGTTATCCTTTTTCAAACGTCGGTGTTTTGTTTTGTAGTTTATATGTTTTTCCCAATTATCATATATTGTAAGCCCCTCCAAAAAATGGTAAAAATCTAAATAGTCCGTAGATGATCCCTTGTTGGAGATATACGGTGTATCAATGTAGACTAAATCATATCGCCCTGGAATGTCATTTGCATCAAGGTTCAGAGCGAGATTCTCGAAATTATTATCGAAAACAGCACGATTTGCCTCAATTAAAAATTGTTCGAATAATTCATCAAATGGTTTATCCCATGTGGTTTTGTTTCCAAATGAACGTTCGACATCTGCAAATCTCATGTATAAATTTTTCCGATGAAATAAGTTAAAAGGGCGTTTTATTATGCACGCTTGTGACAAAGCAAAAAAAGCTAATGAATATGTATAAGAATTTTCCAATTGGCGGATATTTGTGATGGTTTGGTCAACCCATTGATTTTCTTCATCGGTGAAATAAATGTCTGGAAAAGTTTTTTCTACAAAATTTGGATAATGGATATCTATATGTCTATCTAAAATCCAATTTATCTCATCTTGCGTGACGCGGATGTCTCTATTTTCTATTAAAGCTTTTCCAAAGGAATAATTAAAGCGCAAAATATCATTATAGATTACCTGCTTTCCTTCTTGTTTTAAGCGGTAAGCGACAACGCCAGTTCCTCCGAAAGCATCGAGGCACGTGGAAAAATCCAGATTATTGATTTTATCCCATATCCAATCAACGAGCTTCGCCTTGCTGCCTTGATAACGCGTAGAAGGAAATTTTGCGGTAATATTTGGGAAGAAAGATTGTTGGTATGCAGTAATTTTTCGCATTTTATCTGATAGCTTGCAGAGCGATAGATCTGTTCCAATTATAGCAGAAGAGAGAATAAAACCCCGCCGCTCATGCACATACACATATTGCATCCCCCACAAAAGGCTGGTATCCTTGAAGCAGCATTCATTGCCAAAAGACAACCGAAAATGAGGAATAATGTATATTGCAATAGAAGGCGCTATTGGCGTCGGGAAAACAACCCTCGCGCGTTTATTGAAAACCACATTCAATGCAGAATTACTATTGGAAGTTTTCGAGGAAAATCCCTTTCTAGCAAATTTCTACGGCGATCGGAAACGCTATGCCTTCCAGACGCAAATTTTTTTTCTTCTCAGCCGCTATCATCAGCAAAGGAGTGTTTCCAATAGCTTGAAATCGAAAATCAATTTGATCGCCGATTACACTTTTTCGAAAGACGCCCTTTTCGCAAGCATCAATTTGGAAGGGGATGAGCTGGACACCTACTACCAAGTCCACGAGGCCCTGGCCGAGAGAATACCTTCGCCAGACTTGATCGTCTACCTGCAAGCTAGCACAGATGTTCTAATGCAGCGGATCGCTTTCCGTGACCGCTCTTATGAACGAGATATGGAACGAGACTATATAAGCGAACTTAATAAAACTTACGATACTTTTTTCGAAAACAATCACAACGCTCCCCTCGTTTTGAGCATCGGCACAAATAATCTAAATTATGTTTCCAATCCTGAAGATTTAAAGCAGGTAGAGAATCGAATCCGTCAAATCCTAGAGATGCCTCCCTTCCAGAAGGAGCTTCCGCTTAACTGAAAAAGATAAAATAATCTCCTCATCTCTGCATTAAAATGTAAATCAGCGTCCAGAATCATAAGTGTCGGGTAATTAGTTGAAAATCAAGTTAAATA
>JAYELX010000533.1:0-7506 GCA_034717875.1 Chloroflexota bacterium
CGGAACGAGGAGAACGAGGAGAGTGAACGGTTACCTCACAAAACATATAGCGGGAGCGTAATTTTCATAACCCTACTTGCTTTGCTCGTGACCCTGACGCGCACTGAGGGAGTTATTGTTGGGGCTTCGGCGATGGCGTTGGGGGTGTTTTTTCATTGGAAGTGCGGCAGAAAACCCTGGCTTTGGGCCTGCTTATCTTATCTGAGCATATTCGCGGCTTATACTGCTTGGCGATGGCTTTATTTTGGCAGCTTATTGACCGGCCCAACTTTGGTCAAATTATCCCAAAACATGCTTCCGGGCAATATCGCCAGCATGGAATTTGTGCTTGACTGCTGGGATTATTTGAGGACATCCCCACTGGGAATGTACACGCTGATATTATTCCCGATTGGGCTTTATCTCGTTTGTAACCGCAAATCTTATAAAACAAAAAGCTCGCCAGCCATTGCCGCCCAAGCCGTTCTCGCAATCGCAATCATCCAGCTTTTATGCCTCAACCTTGTTTATGCGCGCACCAACATGATCCAGAATTTTGGCTCGCGATTCTTTGTTCAAACAGCAGCACAACAACTCGTTATCGTGGCGTTAATAGGCGCTTGGCTTTACAGAGGCTGGTTAGATTTTGTGCTAAAACCTGTTGCCAAACACATCCCGCGGGCATTCTTGTTTATCTTGCTGATAGGCGCATTTGGGCTGCTCACAATAAGGTGGGCGGGGAGCGCGGGCGCGTTGACGCGCTCGTACGCAAAATTTATACAGGAGTATAATCAGCAACAAAGTTCTGCCAGGGCGATTGCCGATGTTTTCAACCAGCACCAAAAAGAACTCCAGGACCAATGGTTGGTAACAGTTGTCGATTCGGGCATTCTCCCGTATTATGCCGGCATGAATGTGCTTGGCGGCGATGGGCTTACCGACACGAATCTTTCCCGGTTTGTGCCTCCAACAGGGGAAAAAGCAGCCCCGTACAGCAGTTATATCTATAGCCACACACCGGCCATATTCGTTATCGAAATTTATGCGGGCCATTTGGATGCCCATCATCAAGCCCTCGTCTGTGATCCGGAGTTTCGGTATTATAATTTTGTTGGCGGCCTCCAACGAAAGCAAGGCAATACTTATAATATCTACTTGCGAGAAAATTTACCCGCTTATGACACTATCGCCGATCAACTTATGAACCTGTCTGACCCTCAGCAGCGTTGGCACGTCAGCGACCAAAATCCAAAAGCGACTTGCCCTTACTAAGGTGATTATTCACCCCCCTCCAGCTCCCCCCGCTACGGGGGGAGAGTTTTCCAGCTTCCCCCCGTGGCGGGGGGATTGAGGGGGGTTTAAAATAAACGGTTACCTCACTAACAGAGTCCCCATGCCAGATCTCGAACACAGCCTCCACGGCCACGATTTAGGCCACCTCCGCATTGTTGCTGAATTGTGGGGAGTAGAATTGGGCGCGCCAGATACGCGCACAGCTTTGCCCCAGCTAGTGGAACAATTATCAAACCCCTCGCTGGTGGAAGAAATCGTCGAAACGCTTCCGCAAGAGGCCCGCGCGGCCCTGAATGCTTTGCAGCAGAAAAATAGCCGCATCCTTTGGGGGCAATTTTCGCGCCGTTTTGGCGATGTGCGCGAAATTGGCCCCGGACGCCGTGACCGCCAACGTCCCGACCAAAATCCCACCTCCCCGGCAGAGATGCTCTGGTATCGGGCCCTGATAGCGCGTGCCTTTTTCGATACCGCCCGCGGCACCGAAGAATTCGCCTACATTCCCGACGACCTCATCCCGTTGATTCCCGGCCCGAAGCCATCTCAACACACGGCGCCGTTGGGACGAGCTGCCACCCTCACCGAGCGCGCCGACCCCATCCCCGCCGACGACCAGATTCTCGATCACGCCTGCACACTCCTGGCTGCCTCACGCATCGAGCGAGATTCCGTGCAGCTGCCCAAAAACATCACCGCGTTTCTGCGCCAGCTGCTCATCGTCGCCGGTTTGCTTGATTCGGACGGCCACCCCAACATCAACGCTGTGCGCGCCCACCTCGAATCGCCCCGCGGCGAAGCTTTGGCTCAACTTGCTCAGGCCTGGTTGAACAGCCCCACCCACAACGACCTGCATCTCGTCCCCCAGCTGCAAGCCGAGGGGGAATGGGAGAACGATCCATTGGCAGCCCGCCGTTTCATCGTCCGCTTGCTGGATGCACTCCCAAAAGACACCTGGTGGAGCATCTCGGCCTTCATCGCCGACGTGCGCCAGGCCCACCCCGATTTTCAGCGCCCGGCCGGGGATTACGATTCCTGGTATTTGCGCGACACCCACTCTGGCGAATTCCTACGCGGCTTCGAACATTGGGACGATGTCGATGGAGCCTTGATTCGATATTTGATTACCGGTCCCCTGCACTGGCTGGGTCTGATAGATTTAGCCAGCCCCGAGGATGATGCCCCTTCCCGCGGCGTGATGGCACTGCGGCCCTCCAAGTGGGCTGCCGCTTTGTTTCACGGTATCCCCCCCGAGGGAATCCCAGCGGAATCCGCTCCCATTCATATCCGCTCAGATGGGCGTGTGGGCGTCCCTCTGCTGGTGCCTCGATCTGCTCGATATCAAATCGCTCGGTTTTGCCGCTGGGAAAAGAACACGCTGCACGAATATCGCTATTGTCTCACCCCTGAATCACTCGAGCGGGCGCGTCAGCAAGGGTTGCGCATTGGCCATTTGTTGAAATTGCTCAATGAACATGCCGCTCCCGTCCCCCCCAACATTACCAAAGCGTTAAAACGGTGGGCCGAGTACGGCACGGAAGCGCGCACAGTGGAAATGGTAGTCTTGAGGGTAAATGCACCCCATATTTTGAAGATGCTGCAAAACTCACGCGCAGCGCGCTTTTTAGGCTTGGCCTTGGGCCCGACAGCGATCACTGTCAAACCCGGCGCTGAGGAGAAAGTGCTGGCCGTTTTGTTGGAGCTGGGATATTTGGGGGAGATCAAGCCCACTTGATCGTAAATGCCTGACGCAGAGCCGAGGAGGCGTGCAGGTGCAGAGATAGTTAATCAGCAACCGCGTTGCTTGGAGCAATGCGGTTGTTGTGTGTATTTTAGTACAGGTGTGCTATAATCCGCAGGTAGCAATTCTGACCGCTACCACTTCCTGAATGCCATTTTGAACGCCGAGAAATATACAAACATACACAATTATGAAAACAATCCGCGTCGTGGGTGCACGTGTCCACAATTTAAAGAATATCAATGTAGAAATTCCACGCGATAAATTAGTTGTCATTACCGGACTTTCCGGGTCGGGCAAATCGTCGCTGGCCTTCGATACCATTTTCGCTGAGGGGCAGCGGCGGTATGTCGAATCGCTTTCGTCCTACGCCCGCCAGTTCCTTGGTCAGATGGACAAACCGGATGTAGATTATATAGAGGGTCTCTCTCCGGCGGTTTCGATTGATCAACGCGGCACGTCGCGCAACCCCCGCTCCACCGTGGGAACCGTCACCGAGATATATGATTATTTGCGCTTGCTCTTTGCTCGCACGGGTATCCCTCATTGCCACCTGTGTGGTCGGGAGGTCAGCAGTCAATCGGCACAAGAAATCGTCGAGGCGATAGAATCCACCCCCACGGGCAGCCGTTTGTTGATTCTCTCCCCGATGGTGCGCGGCCGTAAAGGCACCCATCAGGCCGTGCTCGATGAGATCAGAAAATCGGGCTTTGTGCGCGTGCGCGTTGATGGGACCGTCTACAATTTGGATGAAAGCATCAGCATGGACCGCTATAAAATCCACAATATCGAGGCCGTGGTGGATCGTTTAATCATCCGAGATTATGAAAGTGAAGAGGAATCCCACAACTTCCGCTCCCGTTTGACCGATTCTGTCGAGACTGCGCTCAAATTTGGGGATGGACGTTTGATAGTGCACACAATTCCCCCCAATGCGGGCGATGGTGAATCGGAGGGGAGAGACATTCCCTTTTCCGAATATATGACCTGCTCTCATTGCGAGATAAGCCTGCCCGAAATCGAGCCGCGCACATTTTCGTTCAACACCCCCCACGGGGCTTGCCCAGATTGTCAGGGCATTGGAACCCGCATGAATATCGATCCGGACTTGCTGATACCGGACAAAACTCTATCGATCAATAATGGCGCCATCGCGGCGTCAGAGTGGGGCGGAGCCAGGGAAAAGGGCGGCTATTATTGGTCCACTCTGGTGGGGGCGGCTGAAGCTTACAACATTGATCTCGATGCGCCCGTCAGCGAGCTTTCGGAAGAAGATGTCGATATTATATTGTATGGAACCAAAGGGGAAGAAGTCGAAATCCATTATAAGCGAAAACGCGATGGCAGTGTGTTCACATTCAATCGAGAATCCGAAGGCGTGATTTCAAATCTGGAACGACGCTTCAAAGAAACTTCTTCGGAGCGCATGCGTAACCGCATCATGGGATATATGAATGACCAGCCTTGCCCCACTTGCAACGGCGACCGCTTGCGCCAAGAAGCGTTGGCCGTGACTCTTGATGAAGCAAATATTGTTGAAATAACGCGTTTGCCCGTGCATCGTGTTTTGGAATGGGTGCAAAAACTTGGCAGCGAAGAGACTCCCCTCAGTGAGCGGCAGCGAATGATTGCCTCGCGCGTGTTGCGCGAACTCGAAGAACGGTTGAGTTTCCTGGTCAACGTTGGGCTGGATTACCTCACCCTGGATCGTTCTGCTGCGACACTAGCCGGTGGTGAGGCCCAGCGCATCCGTTTGGCAACCCAGATTGGCTCCCAGTTGATGGGGGTTTTATATGTGCTGGATGAACCTTCCATCGGGCTGCACCCGCGCGATAACGCCCGCCTGCTGCGCACCCTGGAAGGGATGCGCGATCTTGGCAACACTGTCTTGGTAGTGGAGCACGACGCCGAAACAATAGAAACCGCTGATTGGGTGCTCGACCTGGGGCCGGGGGCTGGAGAGCAGGGTGGCGAAGTCGTTTTCAACGGCCCAGCGGAGGAAATTTTCGATCATCCCACCTCGATCACCGCTGCGTATCTTTCCGGACGTAAGAAAGTCCCTATTCCAGAAAAAAGGCGCCATGGCAATGGTGAGTATTTGGTTATCGTTGGGGCGCGCGCACACAATTTGAAGAATATCAGCGTAAAAATCCCCCTCGGCGAGCTGGTTTGCATCACCGGGGTTTCTGGTTCGGGTAAATCTACCCTCATGGTGGACGTGCTCTACAGAGCTTTGTCGCGCCGTCTGCACAGATCGCAAGCTCAAGTTGGAGATCACGACACCATCGAAGGGATAGAGCATATCGATAAAGTTATCAACATTGATCAATCGCCCATTGGCCGCACTCCCCGCTCCAATCCTGGCACTTACACGGGCGTCTTCGATTATGTCCGTGACCTATTCGCCGACTTGCCTGAGAGCAAGATTCGCGGTTATAAAAAGGGACGCTTTTCCTTCAACGTACATGGCGGACGCTGTGAGGCCTGCAGGGGGCAGGGGCAAATTAAAATCGAAATGCAGTTTTTACCCGATGTCTATGTGCCTTGCGATGTGTGCCGCGGCAAACGTTATAACCGAGAAACTTTGCAGGTGCGTTTCAAAGAGTATACAATTGCTGATGTGTTGGATATGACCATAGACACTGCCGCCGAAATTTTTGCTCATCATGCCAGCATGATAAAAAAGTTGAAGACCTTACAAGACGTGGGCTTGGGCTATGTCCGCATTGGGCAGCCCTCCCCAACATTGTCCGGCGGTGAGGCCCAGCGGGTAAAACTCTCACGTGAGCTTTCCAAAAGGTCTACCGGGCGAACATTATATGTGCTGGACGAGCCATCTGTGGGGCTGCACGCCGCCGATGTGCACAAGCTGATTCAGGTGCTGCAGCGTTTGGTCGATGAGGGCAACACGGTGTTGATCATCGAACACAACCCCGACATTGTCAAAGTGGCCGATTGGATTATCGACCTGGGTCCCGAAGGCGGCGAGGCGGGCGGCGAAATCGTTGCTGAGGGAACGCCCGAAGAGATTTGCGCCAACCCTGACTCGTATACGGGGCAGTATTTGAAGAAATATGTTAGGGCGAATCATGAAGGTGGTCAGTGAATCGGTGATCAGTGAATCGGGAATCAGGGGGTCGCTGACACAATTTGGATGGCGATGGTCTCAAAAAGGAGATGGCGATGGTCTCAGACCGAGCGGGGCGGGTATTGGGTGGCGTTCGGTCGTGAGACCTTCACTATCCGTAAAAGGGGATGGATGAATCGAAAAGACCCGCAGATTAATGCGGGTCTTTTTTGATTATTGTCCCTTTTTCTTCGCCAATTGGCTTTGCAACTCCGCTCTGACCACTTGCGGGTTGGCTTTGCCTTTTGTGATGCGCATCACCTGCCCGAAAAACCAATTGATTAGCCCCTCTTTTCCGCCCAAATACGTGCCTAATTGATCGGGGTTTTCGTCCAGCACGCGGGCAATGGTTGCGGAAATTTGACCGCTGTCGGAGATTTGACGCAGCCCGCGTTCATCGACAATGTCCTGCGCTGATTTGCCGCTTGCGAACATTTCCGCCAGAACGGTTTTTGCGGTGTTGTTGTTGATGGTTTTATCTGCGAGCAGATTCAACAGTCCGGCCAGGTTGCTTGGGCTCAACTCGAGGCTGGTAAAGTTTAGCCCAGCCTGATTCGCCAGCCCAAAGAGTTTGCCAGTAACCCAGTTGACGACTAACTTGGGATCGACATCCGCTGCGGCAGAGGCCGCGGCATCCACTACGGCCTCGAAATAGGCGGCCACATCTCGATCGGCAACCAATACGCCGGCATCGTACTCGTTTAAGCCATATTGCTCTCGAAAACGCTGATACTTAGAATCCGGCAGTTCCGGTAAACTGGAGCGAAGTTCCGCCACCCATTCAGCTTCGATAACCAGCGGGGGCAAATCTGGCTCGGGGAAATAACGATAATCGTCCGCTTCTTCTTTGCTGCGCTGGGAGACAGTCACCTCACGGCTTTCGTCCCAACCGCGCGTTTCCTGTATCACCGATTTTCCCTGGCGGAGCAGGTCGCTTTGACGCTGGATTTCGTAGTCTATCGAGCGTTCCAGGGCGCGGAAACTGTTCAGGTTTTTGATTTCGGTACGGGTGCCTAATTTCTGCTCCCCAACAGGCCGCACAGAGATGTTGGCTTCGAAACGCAGCACGCCTTCTTGCATATTGCCGGAGTTCACGCCTAGGTAGCGGATTATGCTGCGCAGGGCTTCGGCATAGGCGCGGGCTTCTTCGGCGGAGTGCATGTCGGGTTCGGAGACTATTTCCAACAGCGGAACCCCGGCGCGGTTAAGATCCACCAGGCTGTGGGACGATGCCTCGGTGCAAACGTGGGTTAGTTTACCGGCATCCTCTTCCAAGTGGGCACGTCTCACCCGAATCACTTTTTCTCCATCTTCAACTCGAATCTTCAATCTCCCGTTTTGTGCTATTGGGCGTTTATATTGGGAAATCTGA
>JAYELX010000534.1:0-7374 GCA_034717875.1 Chloroflexota bacterium
ACTCTCATAAGGTAAGTGTTCACTCCCACCCCCCTCAATCCCCCCGCCACGGTTTTTGCCACCGGTTTCGGTTTTGCAGATTTTGGGGTGGCAATGCGAAAACGTTCTGTCAGCATTTCTCCCTGCCCCACATCCACAATTGCCCCTTTGATTCCTGATCCGCCGATATCGATACCCAAAATTTCCATTGTCGACTCCTCTCCGTGCTGAATTATCCCTATTATACTCGCATATCCGAGAAAAACGCGCTAAATTCTCCTCCCAACACGAATATCAGGCTCAGTTGATGAGGGATGCCGTTCCCAGAGCCTATTCCACATTCCCAACAAACCCAGAGGGTTCCGTAAAGATGTCGTAGGCGGCAACGCGCCCTCACCCCCTAACCCTGCCTACGGCATCCCGACCTCAGGAGAGGGGGAAAAATCGCTATTGGAAACATCATCCCGTTTGTATATAATCGCCCTGATAACTTGGTTTTTCGGGCATAGCGATCATGATATAATTTCACTCTATCCATAAAGCCAAGCACATCCGAGGTAATAATGTCACAAACGAGAATAATGCTTCAAAAACGACGTGCCAAAAAACGACAGAAAAAGATACTGACTTGGATTGGCATCGCCGGGTTGATTGTACTCATTCTGGGCGGCTTTGCTTGGACAAGTCGCGGCAACCCCAACATGATTTCCATTGATGACGCCTATCAGAAATACCAGAACGGCGCCTTCGTGCTAGATGTGCGCACACAGGAAAAATGGAACGAACATCATATTTCGGACGCTACTCTGATTCCGCTCGACGATCTGACCAGCCGCATAAACGAAGTACCCAAAGATCAAGAAATCATTATCGTCTGTCGCTCGGGCAACCGCAGTCAGGTTGGGCTTGATATCTTGCTGGAGGCTGGATTCGAGCAGGTTACTTATATATCTGGCGGATTGGAAGCCTGGATCAACGCAGGGTATCCGGTAGAATAGTAAACCGGTTTTTCGAATGGGAACTACTGCAACGCCGCTCCCGCGCTTGACATCCATCCAAAGGGATTTATAATAACAGTATCATATATTCAAAACGCGACGACCGGGACGAGTAGCCGGCCCGGAACCGACAGAAAACGGAGACCATTAGCTGAGAGTCTCCCTCGAAATCCGAACGGCGAAAACCCCCCGCGAGTGTAACTCTGAACAGTTATCAGGGAGCAGGAAAGCAGGAAGCAGGGAACCAGTAAATCAGACGACTAATTCCTAGTCTACTGATCCCTGACCTACTGAGACCCACCGATAACCGACTAAGAGAAACGGTAGGCCCCGTTAGCGGCCCACAGAGATAAGTTGATGAAGATCCTATAATGACTTAATCTGGGTGGAACCGTGTGAACGCATATCGCTCGCGCCCCAGGAGGTGCGAGTTTTTTTGTTTAATCCCAAGATACTACGCTCTCACGCCCTGATATTAAAATGAAGAGCAGATGACACTCGAAACAGGAGTAAAAAAATGTCTAAAAAAGAAAAAGAACGATACGAAGATTCTAACCTTTACCGCATACGCCACTCTGCGGCACACGTGATGGCTCAGGCCGTCATGGATATGTTCCCTGGCGAGGCCGACATTGCCATTGGCCCCCCCATTGATGATGGCTTCTACTACGATTTCGAACTGCCGCGCCCCCTCACCCCCGAGGACTTACTAAGCATCGAAAAGCGAATGCGCCAAATCATTGGCGGGCAGCACCGTTTCGAGAAACAGGTCGTAAGCATCGAAGAAGCCAAAGAGTTTTTCGCCGATCAACCCTACAAAATCGAGTTGATAGAGGGGTTGGCTGAAGATGGAGGTGATGACCCAAGCGAAAAAGCGGAGATTTCCTTTTACACGCACGACACGTTCACGGATTTGTGCCGCGGGCCCCATGTGGAGCACACAGGCAAGATCAATCCGTCTGCGCTCAAGCTGCTCAGTATTGCCGGGGCCTACTGGCGCGGTGATGAAAACCGCCCCATGCTTCAACGCATCTACGGCACGGCTTGGAAGAATAAAAAACAACTCAAGGCTTATTTGCGCAAGCTCGAAGAAGCCAAAAAGCGCGACCACCGTCGTCTGGGCACAGATTTAGATCTGTTCAGCACGTCACAAGATGTAGGCAGCGGCCTAATTCTTTGGCACCCCAAGGGCGGCTTGGTGCGCTATCTAGCTGAGAGATACTGCCAAGACGAACACCTGGCAAACGGCTACGATTTCGTTTATACCCCTCACATTGGACGGGCCCACTTGTGGGAAAAGAGCGGCCACCTGAAATGGTATGGTGAGAATATGTACGCTCCCATCATGGTCGATGATGAGGAATACTACATCAAGCCAATGAATTGTCCTTTCCATATCGAGATATACAAAAAGGGGATTCGCAGTTATCGCGATCTGCCCATACGCATGGCGGAATGGGGCACAGTGTACCGCTACGAGCGCAGCGGTGTACTCCACGGTCTAATGCGGGTGCGCGGCTTCACGCAAGACGATGCTCACATATTCTGCCGTGGAGACCAAATGCCAGCCGAGATCGACCGGGTGCTCAATTTCTGTCTGCACATTTTGCGCGGCTTTGGCATGAATGAGTTCAAAGCCTATCTCGCCACGCGCGACCCGGAAAAGTCAGCTGGTGACGCCAAACGATGGGACGATGCTACGGAAGCTTTACGCGCTGCCCTTGATCGTATTGAGCTAGATTACTCTGTCGATGAGGGCGGAGCGGCTTTCTATGGTCCCAAGATTGATCTCAAGATGATCGACGCGCTTGGCCGCGAGTGGCAATTGAGCACGATTCAATTCGATTTCAATCTGGCCGACCGCTTCGATCTAACCTATATTGGACAAGATGGAAACCAGCACCGTCCATATATGATCCACCGCGCCCTTTTAGGCTCGATGGAACGTTTCATGGGTGTGCTGATAGAGCATTATGGCGGGGCTTTTCCGCTCTGGTTGGCTCCCGTGCAGGCTGTGCTCATCCCCATCGCTGACCGTCACATCTCTTACGCCGAGAAAGTGGCCGAGAAGCTCGATGCCGCTGGCATTCGCGTCGAAGTCAATGCTCGCAGCGACCGTATGAGCGCAAAGATCCGCGATGCTCAAAATCAGAAGATTCCGTATATGCTAGTCGTTGGGGATCGCGAAGCTGAAAATGGCACTGTTGCCCCTCGCCTGCGTTCGGAGGAACGTTTGGGCGCAATGAGCGTGGAAGATATTCTGGAACGGATGCAGGCTGAAATTCGAGAGCACGCTTGACACATCAGGAACCGCGTTGCTCCAAGCAACGCGGTTCCTGACCAAGTGCACATCTCGAGGATTGGCGACAAATCATGGGCTCCAAGGTGGAATTCATGCTATACTAAACACACAACTCAATGAACTCGTGAGGTACAAAATGTTAACTCCACTCAATTTAAAGTTATCTCTTCCAGAAGACTTGGTACAAGAAGCAAAAGTAGCAGGTTTACTTAAGTCTGAAGCAATCGAACAACTGCTGAGAAACGAAGTCCGCAAACAGCGAGTAGATAAGCTATTCGAATCAGCTGACCGATTGGCAGATTTAGAACTTCCAATCCTTACCATTGACCAAGTAGCAGCAGAAATTCAAGCTGCCCGTGCCGAGAAACGCGTTGAATGAACATTGTTGCCGACACAAACATAGTTATTTCTGGATTGCTCTGGCATGGAGCACCGCACCAATTACTCGATCTTGCCCGTGAACAGAAAATCAGGCTGTATACTAGCCCTTTTTTGTTGGCTGAACTTGAAAATGTATTATCTCGCCAAAAATTTTACCAACGGTTACAACAAGCAAAAGTAGGGGCCGAAGACCTGGTATGGGGATATGCTTCTCTAGCAAGTGTCATTCAACCTAAAAAGATATCACCTGTTATATACGATGATCCAGACGATGACAATGTTTTAGCTTGCGCAGTTTCAAGCCGAGCGGATTTTATCGTTTCGGGGGACAGGCACTTACTGCGATTGAAGAAATTTGATGATATCGCTATTCTTACTATTGAAAGTATCTTAGACAAAATCCCCTGAATGAGCTTTTAGTTTTTTTAACGACTCTCCACATTCCGAAAGGTGACAGTCACTTCCGAAGCCATCCATGACAGTCAGATTTTTCGTAAGGGGTTAGATTTTATTCCAAAAACGGGTCAAATAAGTGGCTGTCACCTCATGCGCGATAAGGGGAGGTGAATAGTAGCCTCCGAGCAACGCGGTTCCTGCTCTTCCAGAGGTCTGGAATCTCCGGGAGATTTCGCGAAAACTGGACGAATCATTTACCCTATGATATACTCCGCCCGATCTTGTCGAGATGAAAACACGGCAAGAAATTCTATTACACACGCCTCCTGACTCGATGGTGCGTGCCGCTAGCAGGAAAATTTGCCAGCGGTTTCCAAAGGGACAGACGGAGGCGGAGGAAAAACGCAAAGGAGAATTAAATATGCGTGTTGTTTCAATGAAGGAAATGTTAGAAAGTGGTGTACACTTTGGGCATCGTACCCATCGCTGGCACCCGAAAATGAAAAGCTACATCTTCACCGAGCGCAACAATATCCACATTATCGATTTAGAGCAGACACTCGAAGCCATAGAAGAAGCTTATATATTAGTTCGAGATGTAGTATCTGAAGGCGGTTCAGTGCTTTTTGTGGGGACAAAACGACAAGCTCAAGAAACCATTCAAATCGAAGCTGAAAGATGCAATATGCCCTGGGTAACCCATCGCTGGTTAGGCGGCACTTTGACCAATTGGGACACGATTAAACAACGTATCAACGAATTGAATCGCCTCGAGCGGATGTACGAGCGCGGGGATTTCGACATTCTGACCAAAAAAGAAGCATTGGGGAAAACGAGTCAAATCGAACGGCTCGAGATGATGTTTGGCGGCATCCGCGACATGAATGGGAATCCCGACATTCTTTTCGCTGTGGATGTGGGCCGAGAAGCAACTGCCGTTCATGAGGCTAATCTCCTCAATATCCCAGTCGTGGGGATGGTAGACACCAATTGCAATCCCAAGTTTGTGGATTATGTTATTCCCTCCAACGATGATGCTATTCGAGCAATTAAATTGCTTGTAAGCAAAATTGCCGACGCAGTTTTGGAAGGTCAAGCCAAACATAAAGACGAGGATGAGGAACATCCAACCGAGGTAACGACCTCATACAGAGAAACTGCTGATTTGAGCGACGATGAACTGTTGGGCGAGTCCACTCTAGCAAAGCTCGAAACTCAACAAGCCGAGCAAAAAGAAGCCGAAGCGGAAGAGGCTAAAGCAGAAGAAGCGGAAGAAGCTCCCGCCGAGGAGACCAAAGACGAAATAGACGGCGAGGCTAAACCGGAAACGGCTGATGATGTTGACAATGTTGACGAGGCTGACGAGGAAGAAACTGATGACGAGGAAGAAACTAAAGAAGACGAGGCAGAAGAGGCATAAATAGAATATGAAAGTTACAACTAAACTAATTAGAGAACTACGCGAGGCTACCAGCTCAGGCATGTTGGATTGCAAAAATGCCCTGGTGAAAAGCAATGGTGATTTTGATAAAGCGGTAGAGGTGCTGCGTAAAAAAGGTCTCGCAAAGGCAGCCAAACGCGCTGACCGTGATGCATCTGAAGGTATGCTGGAACTGTACAGCCACGGAGGCGGACGAATTGGCGTCATAGTTGAGGTCAATTGTGAAACTGATTTCGTCGCCCGCTCCGATACTTTCCGCGAATTTGCCCACGAGGTAGCGTTGCAAATTGCGGCATCTGCTCCTCGTTGGGTCAATGAGGATGATATCCCTGAGGACGTCATCGAGAAAGAACGCGAAATTGCTCGCGAGTTTGCTTTACAAGAAGGAAAGCCCGAGAATATTGTGGATCGCATTGTCGATGGACGCCTGAAAAAGTTCAAAGACGAAACTGTGCTGATGCGACAAGCCTACATCCGTGACGACGATCTGACAATTCAAAAGTTGCTGTACGAGAATATCGCTGCCATGGGTGAAAACATCATCATCCGACGATTTACCCGTTGGGAAGTCGGAGAAAATACTAACTAGTAAAATTCAACAAAGGCCAACCATTAGGTTGGCCTTTTTGCTAAGACAGCATTTTGACGCGCTATCTATTTTGTGACTAAGATTCCCAAATCTCAAGGACAAACCCCATGCAAAACAAACTCAAATACAAGCGTATCTTATTAAAATTAAGCGGTGAATCCATGGCGGGAGCAGAAGGGTTTGGCATTGACCCCCTCCAGGCAGAAAAGGTGGCCCGAAATGTACAAACGATAGTTGATTTGGATGTAGAGATAGCCATTGTGATCGGTGCAGGCAACATCTGGCGGGGACGCCGCGGGCTTGAAAGAGGCATGGATCGCGCCACCGCAGATTATATGGGCATGCTGGCCACGGTCTTGAATGCCATGGCCCTCATGGATGCCATGGAACGCTCCGGCATCATCACTCGGGTTCAATCTGCCATCGAAATGCGCGCGGTCGCTGAACCCTATATTCGACGCCGCGCCATCCGCCACCTGGAAAAAGGGCGCGTGGTTATCTTCGGGGGTGGAACCGGCAACCCGTTTTTCTCGACAGATACAGCCGCGGCACTGCGGGCCATGGAAATTGGCGCCGATGTGGTCATAAAAGCTACAAAGGTGCATGGCATTTACAACTCTGACCCCATAACCAATCCCGACGCGGTCAAGTTCGATAAATTATCCTATATCGAAACATTAAATCGCCGCTTGAACGTTATGGACAGCACAGCTATTTCTCTGTGCATGGATAATAATTTACCCATTTTGGTATTGAATCTATGGGAAGAGGGAGCTTTGCAGCAAGCCATTTACGGCAAACCCGTCGGTACGTTGGTAACTGAGTAGGTAGTTAACACAAGTGACAGTCACCTTCAAAAGTGTTTTGTTGCAAAAAACACACTGGTTAGCAAGATGCTTCAGAGCGTAGATCGAGTTTATAGGTGACTGTCACCTCACGCAATAATATTTATCACTTAGCTTTTTACCGCTATCACTAAATAATCACTCCCCAGATGTCCAACAAAATTCAGCGCCGTCTACTTCTACTCGCTGCTCTCTTTCTCGGATTCTACGCCCTCGCGCTGACTCTCTCTCCAGTAGTCAGTGCGCGCTCATGGGACGTGGATTTCCGCTGGAATCATTGGGCCGGCTACACCGTTTGGGTTGTGGGTTTCTTCGTTGCCCACCGGCAAAGCTCCCGCCTGCTGCCAAAACGAGACCCTTTCCTGCTGCCCATCATCGCCATGCTGATCGGCTGGGGGCTGCTCACCATCTGGCGACTGAGCACGTATTTCGGCCTGCGCCAA
>JAYELX010000535.1:0-7364 GCA_034717875.1 Chloroflexota bacterium
TCTCAGCTTGCAGGTTCGGCCCGGGGAAATCTACGGGCTGGTCGGGCCCGATGGGGCTGGCAAAACCACCACTATGCGCTTGCTCTGCGGCGCGCTGCGGCCGGATGCTGGGAAAATCACTATTGGTGCGCATTCGATGATCACTAACCCTGACCAGGCTCGCGAGCAGATTGGCTATCTCTCGCAGCAATTTTCTCTTTATGAGAAATTGACCGTGCTGGAAAATTTGCGCTTTTTCGCTGAGGTGCGCGGCATTCCTCGGGATAAGTGGTACGCGCGTTCAATGGATATTCTCGAATTCGTCGGCTTAGCAGATTTCGCAGACCGGCGGGCGGGCTTTCTCTCTGGGGGCATGAAGCAAAAGCTGGGACTGGCAATCGCACTGGTACACCGCCCGCGCGTATTGCTGCTGGATGAACCCACCGGCGGCGTTGACCCCGTCACCCGGCAGGATTTCTGGAAGTTGATTATTCGATTGGTCACGCCCTCACCCCCCACCCCCGGCCCCTCCCCCCTCTCCCGAATCGGGAGAGAGGGGAGGGGGGAGGGCATCGCTGTTTTGGTCAGCACCCCCTACATGGACGAAGCCGTGCGCTGTACTTATATCGGTTTCATGAAAGCTGGGCGTATCGTGGTCGAAGATAAGCCTCAGGCATTGAGTGAGCGATTGGCGGGGCGGATTATCGAAATGCGCGGCAAGCCGCTGAGGGTATTGCGCCAGGCTGCCGAAGCCGATGAATCCATCGAGAGTGTCCAAAGCTTCGGGGACAGACTCCACCTTCGGGTGCGGCCAGGAAACTCCCGCGCCATTATCAGAAATCTCAAAAAAACAGTAAATCAAACCACAGCGCAGGTTGATTCAATCACAGTAATCTCCCCAAGTCTGGAAGATGTTTTTATAGACTTGTTGGAGGCAGAATAATGACAACCGTTATCGAAACCCAAAATTTGACTAAACGCTTTGGCACTTTCACCGCCGTGGATGGGGTCACTTTCGATGTGCAGGCCGGGGAGGTGTTGGGATACCTGGGCCCGAACGGCTCTGGCAAAACGACGATAATTCGCATGTTGCTGGGCTTGCTGCTGCCCAGTGATGGCCGGGCGCAAGTACTGGGCTTCGACGTGGTCGAGCAGGCCGAGGCCGTCCGTGAGCGGGTGGGGTACATGTCGCAAAATTTTACCCTCTACGATGAACTGACTGTGTGGGAGAATCTGGAATTTTACGCCGGGGTCTACGGGGTGCGCGAGCGGGAACACTTGCAGGGTACTCTGGCCCGGCTGGGGTTGACGGGAATGGAAGCTGAGCGAGCCGGAAAATTACCGGTCGGCTGGCGGCAGCGATTGGCGTTGGCGACGGCGATTGTTCATCGGCCTGAATTGCTTTTTTTGGATGAACCTACCTCCGGCGTGGACCCCACTGCCCGGCGCGATTTCTGGGATTTGATTTATGAATTTGTTTCCGAGGGGATGACCGCTTTTGTGACCACGCATTATATGGACGAGGCCGAGTATTGCAACCGCGTCGGGATTATGAGCGCAGCGCGGCTGTTGGCCATCGACACGCCCGCGGCGCTGAAGGCAAATGCACTGTCCGGCCTGGCCTGGGATATTTATGCCGATCCGCTGCTGCCTGCATTGAGTGCGTTGGAGGGCTGCGCGGGTGTGCTTCGAGCCGGGCTGGCGGGTGACCATTTGCGCGCAATCACCGAGACCGATCTAAAGGGGCACGATTTGAAAAATGCGCTGAAATCCCAGGGCGCGCAGGGAAGCAAAATCGAGCGCGCCGAGCCGACATTGGAGGATGTGTTTTTGGCGTTGGTGGAGTAGAAAAAAGAACGCCTTCACGTAAATACGTGTTATACTTATAGGTGGAGGTTTCACTATGCGTACTCAAAATATCACCCTATCATTACCTAAAAAGACCCTTCATAAAGTGAAGCTTATTGCTGTACAGAAAGAGACTTCGCTTTCTGGTTTATTGACTCAGGTATTGGATGAACTGGTGACCAGAGAAGAAGAATACATCCGCGCCCGGAGACAACACCTCGCCTGGATGGAACATTGCGCTGACCTAGGCACCGGAGGAGAAATTCATTGGAAGCGAGATGATATCCATGAGCGGTAAAGCATCACGCCAATTTTTGGATACAAATATTCTTGTTTACGCGCACGACACGTCAGCGGGAGTCAAGCACGAACGCGCCAAAACTATAATTACAGAGTTGTGGGACTCTGGGAATGGCTATTTAAGCATTCAGGTACTACAAGAGTTTTATGTAACTATCACGCGCAAGATCAAGAAGCCTCTTGATAGTAAAACTGCGGCTCGAATTATCTCCAATCTCTCGCTATGGAGAATCCACGAACCTAACGTTGAGGACGTCTTACAAGCCATCGAAGCCCATCAATGCCACGTAATCTCGTTTTGGGACGCGATGATTCTCCAAAGCGCTTTGCAATTGGAATGCGAAGTCGTTTTTTCTGAAGATCTCAATGCTGGACAAGTTTATGACGGAGTACGCGTGGTAAATCCATTTGCTTCGTCTTCTGGCAGGTAAACGGGAGCATAATTCGTAATTGCTCAGAATTATGTTTTTAGGTGCATTGCACTTCGGTAGTGCGTTGCACCTGCAAGACAGCAAATGGAGACTGTTTTCTAGTGGACGGCTGTGGATGGAGCGGGGATAGAATCCCGCCCTACTTTCCCCGAAATTTTGAGAAGATATACTTCGCGCTTACCAACCCGAGTGAGGTAACAACGTTCGCATCGTCCAACTTCGAACCGGCATTGGACGGTGTTTTTTAGCTTCTAGATAGGAAATTCTTGAATACGAGGGGGAAAGCTATATATTTCCGAGCAAAATGACAATTGCAATTTGCACCAAATGGAAAGATTGGTCAACGTAGAACGGTATTACCCCCCAATCTTCCCTGGGGACGCGCTTCCAGACGCGCATCCACCACCACACGACCGCGCTTCTATCTTGGGCAAAGTGCATAACACCAATCAGCGCAAATTGCCACCATTCAAGATCACAAGCCAGAAAAGGGATAAGGTACACAAGGACATGAATCAGACAAGCAAAATAGCTACGCTTCTTTCGAACCGCCATCCAATCAGTTTGCAATATAAAGTCACCAATCAGATGAGCAATATATGGGCTCATGTCTTGTTCCTTTTTCGTATAATTCCAGTATTATCTAAAAAAACGGGGCTTTGCATCCCCGCGGGTGATAGCCACCGCATTTACTGGTAGTATACTACGCTATTCCTCGTAGTTAGGTTTTTAATTCTTTCCAGATACGATTACCCCACCCAGCCAATATTAGCCCAGAAACAAGTATAATTGTAAACATGCCAGATTTATTCGACCACGCCCTCGAGAAACGATTAAAACACGAAGCCCCGTTAGCCGCGCGTATGCGCCCGCGTACACTGGACGAATTCGTCGGGCAGGATCACATCATCGGCGACGGTAAACTGCTGCGGCGCGCCATTCAGGCCGACCGACTGTTCGCATCCATCATCCTGTGGGGCCCGCCGGGAACGGGCAAGACCACGCTTGCGACCGTCATCGCCAATCATACCCAGGCTCATTTCGAGACTCTTTCAGCCGTGCTCGATGGCAAAGCCCGCCTGCGAGAAGTACTCAGCGGAGCGCTGGAACGCCGCAAACTTTACCACAAGAAGACCGTTCTCTTCATCGACGAAGTCCACCGTTGGAACAAAGCCCAGCAGGATGCCTTACTCCCTCATGTGGAAAATGGCACCCTGACATTGATCGGCGCGACAACCGAAAATCCATATTTCGAGGTGATTGGAGCGCTGGTGTCGCGCTCGCGCGTTTTTCAACTTCACCCCCTCCGGGACGAAGATGTCCAGACCCTGCTGGGACGAGCTTTGGCCGACCCCGAGAGAGGCTACGGAACCCGAAACGTAAAACTCACCCCCGAGGCCCGTCGCCACCTCATCCATTTTGCTGGCGGAGACGCCCGAAACGCTCTCAACGCCCTGGAACTGGCCGTCGAATCCACCCCACCCGATCCCGACGGCGTCATCAACATCCCCCTAAATGTAGCCCAAGAATCGATCCAGCGTCGCGCCGTGCTCTACGACAAGGACGGCGACGCCCATTACGATACCATCTCCGCCTTCATCAAATCGGTACGCGGCTGCGATCCCGACGCGGCATTGTATTGGCTGGCAAAAATGCTCTATGCCGGCGAAGACCCCCGTTTCATCGTGCGGCGGCTGCTGATTTTGGCCGGTGAAGACATTGGCATTGCCGACCCCATGGGCTTAGTCATCACTAACGCTGCGGCTCAAGCCTTCGACTTCGTGGGCATGCCGGAGGGAATCTATCCCATCGTTGAAGCCACACTCTATCTATCCACCGCACCCAAATCCAATTCGGCTGGGGCGTATTTCAAAGCATTCCAGCAAATCGAAAAGGATGGTTTTGTGGACGTGCCCAAACATCTCAAAGACGCCAACCGGGACGCGGTCGCGCTGGGGCACGGCAAAGGTTATCGCTACACCCATGATGGACCCGATCACTTCCTGCCGCAGCAATACCTGCCCCGCCAGATGCTGGGCACCTACTTCTACCGCCCATCAGGCCAGGGCTACGAAGCCGAGGTAACCGAGCGATTACAACACTGGCGAGAAGCGCAGCGTGAGGCTCTGGGCATCAGTGCTTCCGAGACTTTGCCAGATTTGAGCAAAGAGATGATCCAATCGATCAAACGGAAACATAAGGGTGGGCGGGGGTAACGAGGGACACTGATATTTGGAAAGGCTAATTGCTCAAAATCAATTTGTAATACCTACGCCAGCAGGTGCATTGCACTTGGAAGGCGGTAAATACAGGATGTTTCTGGCGACCCAATGTGCAATGCATCAAGAGCAGATGCAATGCACATCTCTATTTTGAGCAAGTTCCTGAAAGGGATGAAGATACCGATTCAGTGTTTTCAAGTTTTCAGTGTTTCAGCGATTCAAACATTTCATTTCCCTAAACAAAGCACAAACAGAAAAACGAGGCTCAACATAATGAGCCTCGTTCTTATACGTACTAAATCCCATTCCCTTACTCAACCGGAATAGCTTCCAATTCTTCGACCATTCCTTTGATCACATCGAATCCGCCCTGCCAAAACTCGGCTTTGGTGATGTCGAGGCCGGCTTCGGCGCAGATGTCGGCGGGGGAAGCGGATCCGCCGGCCTCGAGGATTTTGATGTAGCGCGGCTTGAAGCTCTCACCCTCGGCCTTGTACTGCTGATAAAGCGATAGCACCAACAATTGCCCAAAACTGTAGGCATACACGTAGAAAGGCACATGCAAAAAGTGCGGGATTGAAACCCATTCCCACTCGAACTCTGGGCTTAGTTCCACGGCATCGCCGAATTGTTTCTCTAGATTCTTGAAATAAGCCTCCGAAATCTGGTCAACCGTAGCCCCTTCAGCGACCATGCCGTGGGCAGTGACTTCAAACATGGCGAAGAAAGCCTGTCGCATGATCGTCGCGTAAGCATCATCGACCTGGCGGAATATAATGTCGCGGCGCACAGCGGGATCAGCTTCGATATCGAGCAGTTGGTCGACAAGCAGCATCTCCGCAAAGGTGGAGGCGTTTTCGGCCATGGGCAGCGCCGAGTGGAAGGTGAAAACATTGTGATCGAAAGCCAGCATGGCGTGGACAGCGTGACCTAATTCGTGTGCCAGCGTGGCTACATCGTTGGCCTTGCCCTGATAATTGACTTTGACATAAGGCGTATGTCCCGGCACAACGGATGCACAGAAAGCGCCGCTTTGCTTACCTTTGCGCACCTCGCTATCAACGTGATCGGCTTCGAAAACACGCTTAGCCAGAGCGGCAACCCGCGGCGAAAATTCGTCGAACGAGGCCATGACCAATTCAACAGCTTCGTTGAAATCATAGACTTTATCGGCCTCGGCGACTGGGGCGTAGACATCGTAACGGCGTAATTTGTCGATTCCCAACCACTTGGCCTTTAACTGGAAGTATCGCTGGAAGATGTCGGCATTAGCCTCACAAACACTCAGCAAGGTATCAACAACATCATCGGGAAGGTCATTAACCAAGTTGCGTGCCGCGATTGGTGTGGCGTAGCTGCGCAGCCCCATATTTTCGGCACGCCAGTCGCGGATCAGAGTCTGGTACATCTGCCCCAGGACGGGTCCATCGTCTCCGTAGACACGGCACAATTCCTGGTAAGCAGCCGCACGCATGTCCGCGTCAGAACCCTGAATAAAGGGGGTCAATTGGCCACGGGTGAACGATTTGTCTTCACCATTCACTTCCAACGTAAACTCGTAGCGGTTGGTTATGGCGTCGTATAGCGTGACCAAAGCCTGTGAACCAGTTACATCTTTGATGTTGATGATTTTCTCTTCCGGCTCGCTCAACGTGTGCAGCTTGAAATGGCGCATTTCCTCCAGCCAATATTGGTAATCGCCGGTATCGGCCATCAAGCGTTGAGCGGTTTCGCCATCCAATCCCTTCCACCACAAATCGAAGAATAAGGCGCGATTCTGAACCTGGGCCATGAATTGCTGCACGCGGGCTTGCAAAGCCTGAGCAGATTGATTTTGCGTGTCGGCGGCGAACCACAAACCAGGATAAGAGCCCAACCGATGGGCTACAATTGTCATAGCTTCCAGTTCTTCCACCGCCTTCATAAATACATCAAATTCGATATCGGCAGTTAACTCTTCGCGAAAAGATTCAAATTTCCCGGCCTTATTCTTTATTTCAGCGAATGTCGCTTCGATTTTCGGCCCATCGTGGGACGGGAACAAATCACTTAGACTCCAGGATGATAGTTCATATTTTCTCATGCTTCGTCCTTTTTTCTAAAATTGTATCATCTCAATATTTTGGGGAAGGATTATAAAACGTACCAACGGTACACAGAGCAATCCGGTTTGAAACGCTCCCCTGTTTTTTGAGAAGACGCCTGAAATTTGTAAAATGATCAATAAAGTACTCGGTAATAGAAATACGCGCTAATTATACTCGAAATGATCGGGCCAACTCGCCGGGAGATAACAGCGAAGAACTTCCGCTGAAATGTGCTAATGATGGCTTCATGTGGATTTAGGTGCTAATAAGAGTAAAACAAGCACCAAAGTGCGTTAAAGCTTTGTTTTTATGCAATGATTATGTTAATTAGTTGCTGACATAGCAGTACTTTAGTATTATAATTTTTGCACACTTAAACTTTTCCAATATTGGAAACAGATTTTCATTGGCATACTTGGCGCACGGATGGGTTTTTTTATCTAATGGAGGTTACTGTGTTCGAAACAAAAGCTCTATATCAAAATGACCAAAAGTGG
>JAYELX010000536.1:0-7339 GCA_034717875.1 Chloroflexota bacterium
AGACGAAGAATTGGAAGTCCCTCTTTGGCAAGTACTCAATCGTTTGTTGGAGTTTGCCATCAAGAGCTATCTAGCGGATGAGATCGCGATCACTCCGAAGGCGAGCGGCAATTACACGCTGTACCCTTAATCTCTATCTCCGAGATATGAACCTGATAGCACGGCGGATAGAACAAGAATGAAAATTGCTATAACGTCGGTCAGTTGATCAATCACGCCAAAAATTGGCTCTAAAGCGATCAAATGAGCGTTTTAGGGACATAAATCGGGGCGATAAACCCGAGCCTTTTAATTAGTTGTTATCGACTTGGTAAATAATATGCCTTCGTTTCCTACCTCAACTCAGATACAGGTCTTGGATCAATCTCTTGGTGAACGTCTTCCCAATGCACCGTGGCAAGAAATGTTGGAAATCTGCGCCGTCACCGGGGTTGCCAATAGTCTCCAGTTGCAAGGACATCTGGATATCAGCCGCAAACAACTTCTTCGTATTCTACGGATATTCAAAGAAGCCAGCGTTGGACTTCCCCCACTCATCAACGTTCTGGATGTTTCCATTCCGCGTCCCACCACTCGTGGGCGGCCTCCCAATGTCTACCAGTTCGGGGAGAGCGGCGCGGCGATTTTAAACCTCTGGAATGCACCCAACGCGCGTGCATCTGGGCTCGAAGACCCTCATGCTATAGCCCACGCTCTGGCTATGCTGCACATCCATCTGGCTGCGCTCCAAGCGAATAAGGACATTCTGACGGATAAGCCGCTCCACTTTGGAGATGACCGCAGGCTGCGGGTTGATCATCGAGTCCAGCTTCCTGACAAGCGATGGCTGTTCTACGAAGTCGAGCAGGACGCTGCCCCAAAGCGATTGACCCGGATCAGAGAGGCTCTGACTAACCGCTGGGATTTCTTTGCAAGCCCCGCTTCAGATCAGACTGTTCCCCAAGTGCGGACGCTATTCAATCTGCGCCGCGGCCGGGTGTATGAGCGCAGCGTAAAAATCTGGGAACAGGCTCTGGGCATGCTGAAGATGGAGCGGGGTACCGATGTTCCCTTTACCTTGCTTGGCATGCCCATCCCGGATTTTCTAGAGCAGCCCGAATGGCAAGCCGAGCTTTCCGAACGCTGGGACGACCTCCGACCTCTTAGCCCGGCAGAGAAACTCCAGAGTTCAAATCCAGATGAGTCGAAAACGCATCAGGCTGATCCTGATCGCCTGAAAGACGATTGGCGTTATTTGGAAAACCTTCTCGGTGAACTCCAGATTGATCCCCCTGAAGATGCACTGACAGCTATCCCCCTGAGCTTCTTCTACATTGTGGATACCATCTATGAAGCAGCGAAAATCAGCCGGTTTCAAGAATACACGCTCAGCCGTCGCCCGCCCTTGACGGCCATTGCCCTTATTCGAGCATATTTGGAACGCCATCCGGAACTGCAAGCTCGTCTCAAGCAATTGATGAAAATCGGCAAACGGCGCGCCTGGTGGCGGGATCAGAAGGTGATGCAGCACATGCAGCGGATCATCGATGCCTTCTTAGACTACCATGGCTGGTACAACCGGATGGTTATATGGGTTGATGCTAGCGTTGTATCTGGAGGTTCAGACCCGATGTTCCCCTACAGAGTACAAGCCCGGTTGACACCGGGTCTGCCAGAGTACCTGCAATCACAGGGGGTTCAATTACAAACCGATCCATCAGATGCTTTGGCCTGGGTATTGTGGGCGTTATTTGCCTAT
Organism: Chloroflexota bacterium; assembly: GCA_034717875.1. Lineage (GTDB taxonomy): Bacteria > Chloroflexota > Anaerolineae > Anaerolineales > UBA11858 > JAYELX01. The sequence goes on from JAYELX010000536.1 coordinate 1,739, forward strand.
GGTAAGCGACTTGGTTTGGGAAAACCTTCATATTGGTAAAAGGAGAAAATTATGTCTCAAAACAAACGTTATATAAATCTCAACGAAAACTACGAACTTGAAATCGCCTTTCCGTATGACCCCGAATTGGTTGATGCTATGCACAATGACTTCGAACGGACTGACTATCAACCTCACCGCAAGTTGTGGTTGGCGCCACCCACCGAAGTTAATCTGGAGGCGGCAAAGGGCCTAGCTCGTTGGTCTGGTTTTCAGCTAAAAAATAATGAACGGGCGCTAGGTGTCGATTTGATGAAACTATACCGCGAACATCGGACCGCAGATAGCCTTTCGATACGGGCTGATATCCACGTTTCTGGCTTGGGAGGGGAACTATATCCCTTTCAAAGAGCGGCTGTAAGCTACGTTGCGCGTGTGCGCCGCTGTATCATCGCTGACGAAATGGGCACTGGAAAAACCGTCGAAGCCTTAGCGACGCTGCAATACGTGGGTGCCTTTCCCGCGTTGGTAATCTCTCCGGCTTCTTTGAAACTTTACTGGAAACAGGAAGTCAGCCATTGGTTGCCCACTCGCAGCGTGGCGATTCTGGACGGACAGCCAAGCAAGCTTCCTGCGGTTGATTTACTTATCGTCAACTACGCTGTTTTGCATAAGTATTTATCTCAGCTGGAAAAGAAACGTTTCAAAGCGTTGGTATGCGATGAAGCTCACTACCTAAAAAATCATCAGGCCAAACGCACAAAGGCTGTTAATATGATTTCTAAGCGTATTCCTTATCGTCTGCTGCTGACCGGCACACCAGTGCTCAATCGCCCTCAGGAACTGGTCAGCCCCCTCACTATTCTTGGGAAGATATGGAAGGATTGGGGTGGCCCGAGTGCGTTCTTGGAAAAATACTGTCCATCTAATTGGGGATACTATGATGGGGCTGCTAATTTAGAAGAATTGAATCAGAGCTTGAGGGAAAAATGTTACTTGCGCCGGACTAAACACCAGCTACTGCCAGAGCTGCCTCCCAAGCAAAAATCTCGAATTTGGTTTGAGCTTGATGATTATCACTCCTATTCGGAATTAGAGCTTGAAACGGTGGCCTGGGCGCAGCACCAAAATGATGACGCGGTTTGGAACGAGAGAAATCATTCCAACACCAACGTATTACAACGCCTGAGTTTGTTGCGCAAAGAAACAGCCCGACGGAAACTCTCCGCGGTTTGCGCCTGGGTGCGCGACTTCCTGAAATCTGGCGAAAAGCTGGTGCTATTTGCTTATCATCAGGAAATAGTGCAGGCTATAGCTGAAACCTTTAGTGCTGTTTCCATCACTGGCAAGACACCTGTAAAGAAGAGAGCGGCATTGGTGAACCAGTTTCAAGAAGACGCGACGATGAAATTGTTAGTGCTGAGCATGGGGGTAGGAGGTGCAGGTTGGACGCTTCATGCGGCTTGCAATGTGGCCTTCGCGGAAATGGACTGGACGCCAGGTGCTCACGACCAAGCCGAAGACCGGTTGCATCGTATTGGACAAAAGAATGCCGTGACAGCTTGGTACCTGCTGGCGCAATATACAGTCGATGAAGATATGTACGCTTTAGTCGAACGCAAGCGTTATGTGGTGGATGCGGCGACTGACGGAGGCACGGCTACGGAGATATTACAAGGTATTATCAAACGACATAGAGATGAAAAACATGAGTAAAGTTAGGAGATTATATGAATGAACTAAACGATTTTACAGCTTACTTACAAGCGATGGACAGATCTGCATCAACGGTGACGGGATACCTGTCGGACGTGGAACAATTCACTGGTTGGTTTGACCAGACTAACGGAGAATCACTGACCCCCGAGCGGGTGACGCCTACCGACATAAGCGAATACCGTCAATACATGTTGACGGTGAAGCGATACAAAGCCAGCACGATTAACCGCAAACTCGCGTCGATTTCTGTATTCATGCAGTGGGCCCAAAAATCTGGCTTGATAGGACATGATCCCACTGAGAACATTCGCCGTGTTGCCCAAACTCAGAATACCCCTCATTACTTGGACAAGAAAGACCAATATGCATTAAAACGTGCCATCGAGAAAGAATTGCAATTGGCTCAATTGCGTTACCCTAAACGATGGCGCACGCGGCGTAGAGACGCTTCCATGGTGACACTTCTTTTGAATACCGGATTACGCATCAGCGAGGCCTTACAGCTACAGTTGGATGATATTCAGATGTCGGAGCGAAAAGGTAAAGTGAGTGTGATTGGGAAGGGTAGGAAACAACGTACCATCCCGCTGAATTTAGATGCGCGTAACGCCTTACTTGCCTGGTTGAGAGTTCGCCCGGACGAAAACAACAATGACTATGTCTGGATTGTGGTGGAAGGCGTCCCGGATGGGGCTCTGAGTGAGAGGAGCATACAACGAATGGTTCGGCGTATTGGCGAAGAGGCTGGGTTGGAGAAACTTACTCCCCATACGTTGCGTCATACCTTTGCCAAAAATCTCGTCAATCGTGGTGTGGGATTGGAGAAAGTAGCCGCGTTGTTGGGCCACTCGAGCTTAAACACTACGCGGATTTATGTCACTCCAAGTGAGAAAGATTTGGAGAATGCAGTAGAGATGTTGAGCAATTAATTTTAGAAACAAGGAGATAAGATCATGATGACACAAAACAAAGCCGCCGGTTGGCTCCGGCGGCTTTCCAAGAAGACCTGGATGGAATGTCTTGGTGCTTCTATTGTAACATACTTTTATGGGCGTGGTTTGATTAATTCACGGAGGGGGAAAACGTGCTAACAAGGAAATTACAAATTCAAGCTCTGGCAGATCGTCTGGCTGGTTTACCAACGAATGTCTCGGCGCGTCATTTACGAGACCCGTGGCGCACATGTTGGTTGGCGTTGGACGGTGTCGGAGCAACGGAATATCACACTGCGATGACTCAGGCGTTGGAAGGAAACTCGGAGCGTGGGGAAATCTTGGAAGCTATCTTTGCCGCCCGGCCTGGATACCAGATGGCCTTCGAATCTTTGGAAGACTTGGCCCCTAATTTGTCGCCTATCGAATGGGTCTGGCCTGGCTGGTTGCCGCGGGGTATGCTGACTGTCTTGGGTGCTGCTCCTGGAGCGGGGAAATCATTTGTGGGGCTGGACTTGGCTTGGCGGATTACAACGGGCGAGGGGTTTCCCGATGGAAGCCCAATACCTAACTCGGATGCCAATGTGCTTTATATCGACGGAGAAGCGGTTCCGCAAATACTCAACGAACGCGCTGAACACTATCAGATTGATCGGAAGCGCATGTACCTACTCCTGCCCGACTCAGGGGAACCAATCGACTTTGGCACTGATAAGTATCGCGACAGGCTCATCAACATGGTTGCCACGCTGCGCCCTGAGCTGGTCGTTGTTGATTCTCTGTCCAGTATTCACAGCAGAGGTCAAAACAACGTTGAAGATGTCCGCAACTTGTTGAGCTTCTTTTCCCAATTAGCCGAAGCCTATCGGATTGGGCTAGTTTTGATCCATCATATTCGCAAACCGGGCAACGGCCATAATATGCAGATGTTCGACTTGTCTATGGATGACTTGAGCGGCAGTGCCCATATCGTGGCTATGGCCCGGGTGGTTTGGGGCATCCACGTGGTGCAAACGGGGCCAGAACCCGACCCCAACGGCCCGCGCAAACTCAAGATGTTGAAGACCAACTTGGGTCCTTATGAAGAATCGCTGGGGTTTGAGTTCGCGCCGCTGCATCCCAAAGGCGTGTACCTGAAATGGTCTCAAGATGCTCCTCAAGCTTATCGAGAGCCAACCAAAGAAGATGGATGTGCGGCCTGGTTGCTCGAAATGCTCCAGGATGGTGCTATGAAGCCGAAAGAGGTCATCGCTGCAGGGAAGAATGAAGGCTTTTCGCGTAGCGTTATTTACAGGGCTAGGCGTAGCTTGAGTGGTCAGGTGGATAATACCGATGGAAAGAAATCTCCTATGAACAAATGGGAGTTGGTCAAGGAGTAGCAATTAATCAATCTGATTTGTTTTTGTCAGGCGTTTACTATGCCAAGAGTCTCAAGAGTCTACTGTATTAAGCCTGACCCCCATTTCCAAAAAGGTGGGGGGAGCCTGGTACAGTGAAACAGTTGGGACTCTTGGTACAGTTCGACAACAGAGGAACAAAGACATGTTGCTATCAAAAGAAGAAATAAAGGAACGAATTGATATTGGTAAGCTGGTCGAGAGCGACCTCGGCCCGCCAGTCCGTGAAAGTGGTGATTGGCAGCTCTACTTCTGTCCCTTCCACCCCAACAGCCGCACGCCTGCGCTGGGCGTCAACGTGGAGACAGGCACGTTCAAATGTTTTTCCTGCCAGGAGCAAGGCGATATCTTCACCTGGCGGATGCTGCGGGAGGGGGAAGACTTCAAGCAAGCTTTAGCATGGTTCAGGCAAGAGTTGGGTGACAATGGACACTCGCAAAGATTCCGAAAGAAAAAGAGCCGATTGACTCGCAATCAGCCCCCGAGGCCATCCAGACAAGACGAGCCTCCATCGGTGAAGTGGCAACAACGAGGGCACCAGTTTCTCGACTATGCCCAAGATCAACTTTGGAGGGGTGACGAGGGATTGCAGTATGGGTTGGATGAACTATTTGGGCGCGGTTTGAACGCTGAGACGATTGTGACTTGGGGGTTAGGATTCAACCCGACCTGGCAGAGTGATCATCCCGAAAAATGGGGCCTCACGCCGAAAGATGATGATGACAAAATCTGGCTAGCGCGCGGGTTGGTGATTCCTTGTCAGATTGACGAAACGCTTTGGTACCTCAAAGTACGCGTGTTTGGGAAGGCTGGCAAACCGGTCCGCGGTGACACAAACTACGGCAAATACAACCAACCAAAAGGTGGGAAAGGGGCTTTGTTTGGCGCTGGACACTTGCAAAGAAAACCGGGCTTGTTGCTGGCAGAGTCTGAGTTGGATATGCTCTTAGCCTGGCAAGAGGGTAGAGATTTTTTGGATGTGGCCAGCTTGGGAGGCGCGGGCAAGCGCTTGAATGAACGTTGGATTCCCCACTTATTGGCTTATCGAGCGATTTACTTGGCTTACGATCGGGATAAGGCGGGACGAGATGGAGCTCAGAAACTGTCAATGCTCAGTCAACGGCTATTGCCCTGGCCACCGCCAATGGGGGATTTGTGCGATTTTCACCGGAGTGGCGGTGACCTGCGGGAAATGATGGCGAAGATGCACGATAATATTATTCCCGCAAAATGTCAATAATACCTGGGCGCATATAAAACTTGGGGGAGTGTAATTCAAGTTTAGTTCGCCGCTGCGCTGTGCGCACCTTCGGTATGGCGTGCTTCGGACGCGGCCCTGCCGAAGACCGGCCTTATGGTGTGGATAGTAGGCTGTGCATTTCGCCGTATCGAAACCAAGAATGGGTCTTGTGTAGGCCGATCCACCTTGATTTCGATACACTTCCAGGTATCTAGTATATTATTAAGGATGAAAGGACACGGCAGATCGTTCGTATCTTGGTCTTAAAGACCGTTGAGAAGCAAAATCGCCGTGTCCCGTCAGGGGGGGTGCCCGAACAGTTGGGTGGGCCGAA
>JAYELX010000537.1:0-7311 GCA_034717875.1 Chloroflexota bacterium
TTAGCGAAAATTTAGGCGCATCACGTGCCTTCATACAACTGGGAACAACACCAATAGCAGCTGAAAAAGCAGATGGTGGTAAAAAAGTAAGTGGTTAATAACTTTGCGCGAGGTGACAGTCACCTTTGAAGGCGTCTTGTTACAGAACATGCGCTGGTTAGCGAGATGATTTAGTGTGTAGATCGATTTTATAGGTGACTGTCACCTGTGTTCACCACTTATATATAACCACCACCAAAAAACAGAAGAAAGCAAATAGCATCATTAACGCAGCAAGAGGCCATGATGACGGACAAACAAACCAAAGTCAACCAGCAGATGCAAGTAGAAAGAGAACTGCGCGAAAATGAGGCCCGCTTCCGCTCCATCGTCGAAAATTCTCAATCTGGCATTTTTATTGTAGATGAGAAATATGAGTTCATCTATATCAACGACATGCTCTGCCGCATCTTGGGACGCAGTCATGAAGAAATAATCGGCCTGGATTTTAGGTCTATCCTTGATGAAGAAAGCAAACAAATTGTGGCTGATCGTTACGCGCGCAGTCAAAAAGGCGAAGATACTCCACCTCGTTACGAATTTAATATCGTCCGCAAAGATGGTGAAAAACGGCGTGTCGATATGAGTGTATCCATGATACGCGACATAGAAGGCCGGCCACGCAGCGTAGGGCAAGCAATAGACATCACCGAGCGCAAGCTGGCAGAACAGGCCATTCAAGAAAGTCAGAAACGCTTCCAAGGGATGGTCGAAACCATCAACGAGTGGGTTTGGGAAGTGGATACCACGGGAACCTACACGTATGTAAGCCCGCGGGTAAAAGACCTGCTCGGCTACGAACCTGAAGAAGTGTTGGGAAAAACTCCTTTCCATCTGATGCCGCCCGAAGAAGCTGAGCGATTGGGAAGCGTCTTCGGTGAATTGATTTCACAGCAAGCACCTTTAGAGAACCTTGAAAATGTAAATCAGCATAAAGATGGCCGCTTAGTGATACTGGAAACCAGCAGCGTTCCGATTTATGATGATGATGGCAACTTCATTGGCTATCGTGGTACAGATCGCGATATTACCGAGCAAGCGCAAATGGAACAGCAAATCCGCAAAACGCTGGAACGTCGAGGAGAGCAGTTGCGGCTCACTACCGAGATCGCGCAGGATATTGGCGCAGCTCCAGGCCTAGAGGAAATTTATGAACGAGTTGTCACCCTGGTCAAGGAACGCTTCGGCTACTATCACACCCAAATATTTCGGCACGACATAGAAAAAAACGACATGGTAGTCATTGAAGGCTATGGCACAGCGGGCCAAAAAATGCTAGCTGCCGAACACAGCCTACCCTACGGAAAAGGCGTAGTAGGAACAGCCGCCGCTACCGGCGAACCTGTGCTGGCCTCGGACGTGACCACGGACCCCAACTGGGTTCCGCACCCAGACATGCCCAATACCAAAGGCGAACTGGCCGTGCCCATCAAATGGCAAAACGAAGTCTTGGGAATTCTCGACGTTCAAAGCGACCAGGCCGGCGCCCTCACCGAGGAGGATCAAGTAGTGCTGATGGGCCTGGCCGGGCAGATTGCCAGCGCCATCATGAGTGCCCAGGCAAAAGATATATTAGAGCGGCAGGCTGCTCAGTTGACCATACTTAACCGCACTGGACGTAACGTAGCATCTATTCTCGATCAGGATGAATTACTACAACGCGCTGTGGACGCCTTGAGCAATGAATTGGGCTATTTCCAAGCTGCCGTCATGCTTGTAGATACTGAAGCGAATGATCTCTACGTAGCCGCCGCCACAGATAACTTTTGGGAAATTATTCCCGATGGTTTCCGTCAACCACTTAACAAAGGCGCAATTGGGAAAGCAGCCCAGATCGGGGAAACAGTGTTAATCGATGATGCCGCCAATAATCCTCTTCCCTATCGCATAGGGAAATGGTTATCTCCATCCTCCGTATCGACGCCGATCAAGGTTGGTGGACGCGTGATCGGCATCTTGGAAGTTGAGGCCGAGTCAACCTGGGCCTTTGACGAAAACGATATATCAGTGACAGAAACCATGGCAGACCAAATTGCCATCGCCATCGAAAACGCCCGTTTGCTCGAACAGGTACAAACTCGCGCTCGCCGCGAGCAAACTTTACGCGAGATCACCGCACGTGTCCGCACTTTCACCGACCCCGATGCTATCGTGCGTGCCACCGTGCGCGAACTGGGAACAGTACTGGGCCGACCCACTTTTGCCCGCCTGGGTAGTGCGGAGGAACTGTCTCAATCCCCTGAGGATAAAAACGGACAAAGCACTAATGATCTAAGCTCACAAAACGGAGGCGAGTAAATTATGCGAGACCTCGCGCTAAAAATTAGAGAGAACCTGGAAAAACTGGCGGAGGAATACATCCAACGCCTCGATAAAATCCAAAACTACCAGGATTATTCAGCCAAATTTAGTAGTATTGCTCAAGGTGACCTAATACTCATTGCAACTTGCTTAGAGTCTGAGGACGAGGCCAAATTCATCACTTTTACCCAAGAGAAAGCTCAAGAAAGATTAAAAGAAGGGTTCGCCGGGTTGCCTCTGCTAGAAGCTCTAACAGCCATTGAAAATACATTATCTCCTCTGATCACCGATGTGGAAACGGCCAAATTCTTATGGCACATGCTATCTGAATCCCGAAATGTCATTGCAACCCAAATAGCGGAACAATCTTATTACCATAAACAAGAATTTCTTTGGCGCGTGATCGACACCATTCCCAGTTTTATCTTTGTGAGAGACAGACAAGGAAAATTTATTCTAGCAAATCAAGCTCTAGCTGATACTTATAATACCAACGTCAAAGATATTGTTGGAAAAACGGACGCCGACTTCAATCCCAACCCAGAGGAAATTGAACTTATCCAACGTGACGATCTCGAGGTGATGGACTCGCTGCGGAAGAAATTTATCCCAGAGCAAACTATCACCGGAGCAGAAGGAGATATGCGCTGGGTGCAGGTTGCCAAACTCCCGCTTGTGGATGAAGACGGCATAGCCCGGCGCGTCCTCGGCATCGCCAATGACATTACCGAACGTAAACAACTCGAGCAAGAAATCCAAACAACGCTGGATCGCCGCAGCCGCCAGGTAGAAACCGGCACGGAAATCGCCCAAGATGTCGTGGCCGCCACTGATCTGGACGAGATTTATAGACGTGTGGTTAAATCGATAAAAGAACGCTTTAATTATTATCACGCCCAAATCTTCCGCCACGACCCGCAAAGAGATGCGATGGTGGTCATTGAAGGCTATGGTGAGGCAGGAAAGAAAATGATAGCCGCTGAACATAGCCTGCCCTACGGAAAAGGCGTCGTTGGGGCGGCTGCTGCCAGCGGTGACCCCGTGCTGGCTGCCAACGTAACCAAAGACCCCGACTGGGTGCCGCACCCAGACCTGCCCAAAACCAGGGGCGAGTTGGCCGTGCCGATCAAATGGCGTGACGAGGTATTAGGGATCCTAGACGTACAAAGCGACGAAGCCGATGCCCTGACCGAAGAGGATCAAGTCATGTTGGTGGGGTTGGCCGGTCAGATCGCCAGCGCTATCGAAAGCACTCGCTTGTACTCAGCCTTGACACGGCAGCAGTATTTGATGAATGCAATGATGAATTATTCCCCAGATGCCATCTATTTCAAAGATACTAAAAGCCGCTTCATTAAAATCAGCCAAGCACAAGCTGATCGGTTTGGGCTGGACGATCCTGCCCAGGCTGTGGGCAAAACAGACTTCGATTTTTTCTCCGATGAGCACGCCCAAGCGGCTTATGAAGATGAACAAAATATTATGCGATCTAGCCAACCTATCATGAAAGAGGAAAAGGAGAGTTGGCCCAATCGACCGGACACGTGGGTTTCTACAAACAAACTTCCCCTGCGCGACGAGAAAGGGCACATCGTCGGCACATTCGGCGTCTCCAGAGATATTACCGAACACAAGCGAATGGATGATGCACTTGCAGAGGAACGGAATGTGCTGCGCACGATCATCGATAATATACCCGATTATATTTACTTCAAAGACACCCATAGCCGCTTCATTATCAACAACAGCGCCCATCTACACTCATTGGGCCTGGAAACGCAAGAGGAGGCCCTTGGAAAAACAGACTTGGACTTCTTCCCAGAGGATCTAGCTGCCCAATATTACACCGACGAGCAGAAAATCATCAAAACAGGGGCAGCATTGATCAACCGCGAGGAACCCATTGTAGACCAAACCAGCGGCGATAAAATGTGGGTTTCGACGACAAAGGTACCCCTGCTGGATAGTGAAGGTAATATCACCGGGTTGGTTGGTGTGACCCGAGACATCACAAAGCGCAAAATGTCTGAAACCGAGATGCAGGAGACAATGCGCGAGCTCGAGCGTCTCACTCACTCTATGAGCCGCGAGGGATGGGAGCAACTCCGTCGCGAGGCTGGCCCTGTCGGCTATCGATTTGACCAAACCGACATCATCCCAGCTGACGATTGGTGGGTGCCGGAGTTAAGCGAGTCAGCAAAAAAAGGAGCCCTGATACCGTCATCGGATGATGAGCGAACAGCGGTTGCGCCGCTCTCGGTACGCGGCGAAATCATCGGGGCACTGGGAATTCAAGACAGCCGCGATAACCCCCTCTCTGCGGAGGAAATTGCGCTGGTAGAGGCATTATCAGACGATGTAGCCCAGATATTAGAAAATGCGAGATTATTCAAACAAACTCAAGCAGCCCTAGACGAAACGCAAACTCTCTATAACTTCAGCCGCTCCTTGACAGAACAGGAAACAATGGTCGCTGTACTCCAGACTGTTGTCGACAGCGTAGTAAAAGCACTTCCTGCCAACCGAGCTACGGCAATCACATTCGATTTAGAAAAAAAACGCGTGACCAATTTTGTAAAAAGCGGCCCAGGCTCAGCTCAGGTCGTTTTGGTCTCGTTCGATGAGTTGTGGAATGGATTAAGCGGTTGGGTGCTGCGAGAACAAACGGCAGCGCTATCTCCCAAGGGGAAAGCAGACCCGCGTGAGGCGTCTCAAGTTCAAAAACGTCGTCAGGAGATAAACAGCGGTTCTATTATTGTCGCCCCCCTTCTTTACCGCGGTGATATGTTGGGAACGATGACGGTTATCAATAAGCCAGATGAACCCGACTTTACGCAAAGAGATGTAGACTTCGTGATGACTTTTGTCCACCAAGCTGTTGCGGCGGTAGAGAATATCCGTCTATTCGAGCAGACGCAGAATGCACTGGATCAGGCAAAGGCCACCCACCGGCAGTACCTACAAGAGCATTGGGAAAAATTCGTGCCCGAGCAGATTGCTCCCTTCCACGAGCGCACCCGAGATGGACTAATACATCACCAAGAAACCACGCCAACAAGCGTTGAAACGGCCCTGGAGCAAAGCGAAGATGGTGGAACGGAACTGGTAGTACCTCTTATCCTGCGCGGCACAACCATCGGCGCCCTCGGATTGGAGAAACTGGAAGGCGATCAAGCCTGGACAAACGACGACATAACCCTGATCGAATCCGTAGCCGAACAGTTGGCAATAGCTATCGAGAGTGCGCGTTTGTTAGACGAAACCCAACAACGCGCCGTCAGTGAGCAATTAGTTGGGAAAGCCACTGACAAAATGAGAGAGACGCTGAACGTCGATTCCGTGCTCAGAACTGCCGTAAACGAAATTTACGAGATGCTGGACTTGGAACATGCCACTGTCCAACTTACAGAAGCAGCAGCACTCCTCGATAAGGAGGCCGAAGCATGAAAATCTTCAAACTGCGTGAATTTTTGCTCGGCCGGTATTTAGATGATCAAGGTATCACGCTTCGAAATTGGCGTGAGCGCACTTTCACAATCGTCGTCAGCATTGGCGCTGCCGTAGGCGCAATCGCTTATATCGCCAGCGCTATTTCCCAATTCGGGCAACACAATTGGCTCATGTTAAGCATCGTCACAGTAGCATACTTTTGGCTATTGGGCATTACATTGCTCAAACAAATTCCCTATTCTTTACGAGCGGGGAGTTTCATCCTTATGCTCTATGTTCTCGGCATCGCCACAGGCCTAACCAAAGCATCTGTGGGCGACAGCCGTATCTGGTTAATCACAGCATCTATATTAGCAGTTGTTTTCGTAGGAGGCAGAGCTGGATTGATCTCCGCAAGTATCAGCTTTGCCACCTGGCTTATGATGGGATTGCTATTCAAGCTAGATATTCTGAACTACCCTTACACACATATCCTGAGCTTGATCCAGCCCGATAATTTCTCGCTTTGGGTCAACACGGGTATCTCTGCTTTAGTTGCCAGTGCAACCATAACAGCCTCGATTGCAACGGTTTTGAACAACCTCAACACATCTCTGCAGCAAAGCCATGCTCTCACCGATGAACTCGAAGAAAAGACCAATCAACTCCAAGAACAGGCCAAAACATTAACGCACCGTTCGCAAACCTTAGAAACCTCAGTACGGATTAACCGTACCATCTCATCCATCCTGGACCCTGATCAGCTTCTCTACCAAGCAGCTAAATTGGTATGCGAAGAATTCGATTTGCTTCATGTAGGCATATTCCTGACCGACAAATCGGGCGATGCGGTCTCATTGCAAGCCAGCAGTGGAGGAGGCGGGAAGACCGTGCCCGCCAGCGGCTATCGCATCCCGTTGGGCGCCGGCTTGATCAACTGGGCTATCACCAATTCGCAACCGCGAGCGGTGCTAGAAAATGATGAAAGCAATCCTCCCCCTCTCCAAATAAAATTATCAGATACCCGATCTTATGCTGTTCTTCCGCTGCGAAGGCGCGATGAAACGCTGGGTGCAATCGTCTTGCAAAGCCAACAACCCCATATCTTTGGCCCCAATATGCTGACCACCTTGCAAATCATGAGCGATCAAATTGCGTCCTTGCTCGACACGGCCCAATTATTCATCGAACGAGAAACCGCTCTGGAGGCCGAACGACGCTCTTATAGCGAAATGACGCGCTCTGCCTGGAAAGAAATTCTTCAAACCCGTGCCAGCAGCGGTTATCGGCGCGATAAGAGAGGCATCACATCAATTGACTCCTCTGTCAAAATCAGGCCAGCAAACGTCGATTTAAGCACCCAAACAATACCAATCCAAGTACGCGGCCAAGTGATTGGCTATATCGATGCCAAAAAATCGTCTGGTGACAGATGGGCACTCGCAGAAAAAGAGTTATTAGAAAACCTGGCCGAGCGATTGGAATCAGCCCTGGACACTGCTCGCTTATACGAAGAGACGCAACAACGCGCTGCCGAAGAGC
>JAYELX010000538.1:0-2313 GCA_034717875.1 Chloroflexota bacterium
GTTAGATTAAATCCAAAACGCCAGAGTTAAATACTCTGGCGTTTTTTTGTTAATGCAATTATTTGACATCATCTTCTTTCAACCCGAGGGCTTTCAGCACCAACCAAAGGTGCCGGTCACGCATTTCAGCAAATATCTTGCGAGCGCGATAAAAGGCTTCTTTTTTCTCTTTGGATGCGAGTAGACCAGGCTTCTTTTTGCCGCTGAGATAATTAGAAGCTCCCTGAGTGGAACCATCACTGTTATCAAGTGCTTCTTTTGTGAATTCGATTAGAAATTGTGTGTATTTTTCTTGATCCATTTTATCATTATGTTGTATCTTCTCGAAAAGTAGGGGGAAGTTAGCTGTGACCGCTCTTCGCATAGCATGCCCTTTGGGGAAGTCACCGACAAGCACGGTCACGCCATAGGCGGGCAAGCGCGGCTAGGCCGGCTCAAGCTCCCCAGGAATTTTGATCTTAACGGTTCCTGATTCTATACGCTACTACCCTCAAATTGTACCCATCATTTTTACTTCTGACCAAATGAAGGGCAGCACCAACAGGGCACAAAAAACCAAGACCCCAATCGCAGCCAGTGTACTCATCAAAGTAGAGAGGGATGCCAGAGATAGAAGCCTCAGCGAGAAATATAAAACGATTCCACTGCCTGCTGAAGCCAACCCGATGCGGAGCAGGGGTTTTCCGATTTGCAACCACTGCGGCACTCTGCGCTCCAGCAGCCAGAAAAGCAGCCCTGCCTCTACGCTGAAAGCGATTGTGTTGGCCAGACCAATGCCCGCTGCGCCAAGTCTGGGGGAGAGCAGCAATCCAAGGGTGATAAATATCACTGCGGTGAGTCCTGATGCTGCCAAAGGGGTGAGGGCTTTTTGTTGAGCATAGAAGGCCCGCGCGGCTACTTCCAGCAGTGAATGCCCCACCAATCCAAGCATATAAGCCCGCACAGTCCAGACCACCAGCTCGGTTCCGACGCTGTCGAAGCCCAGAATGCCAACCAAGGGACGGATTCCCACGGCGAGCAGCACCGTGCTGGGCAGCGTCAGTGCTAAAATCGCTCGCACGGTGTGGGCCAGTGAGCGGCGGAAAGCGTCCGTATTTCCACGCGAGATTTGCTCGGAAATCGTCGGCAGCAAAGCTGTGCCGATGGCTGTCCCGATCAGCGATTCGGGCACTTGCATGAACAACCAACCATAAACCAACGCCGTCACTGACCCGGCTGCCAGCCGCGAGGCAAAATTATCCTGGGCGATGAAAATGAGTTGGATGCAGAAAACTGTGCCAATGCGCGGCAGCATTAGACGGATTACTTGCTGCACACCGGGGTGCTGCAAATTGATCCGCGCCGTCCAGCGGAATTTGAAATGAATCAGACCTGGAATTTGTACAAGCAGGAAGAGCAAAGCCCCGAGGATAGTTCCGTACACCAGGCCATGAATCCCCAACCCGAAGGCGGGCAGCGTGACTCCCCCAAAGGTGTAACCCTGCCCCGGGACCAGAATCAGCACTCCGATCAAAGTGCCCACATCGTACATGCTGGGGGCAATCGCTGGCAACCAGAAATGCTGATTGGCTTGTAATCCAGCGATGATTAATCCACTCATCGAAAAGAACAGCGTGGCAATTAGATTCAGGCGCATCAAATCTGCAACCAGGGCTTGTTGATCAGAATCAAACCCGGGGGCAATGCCTATTTTGGAGCGCACAATCTGGTTCGCAAAAATGGCGATCAGGATCGAAAATCCGGCCGTGACGATGAAAAGCAGGTTGCCGATGCGGGAGAAAATATCCCAGGCTGCCTGCCGGCCATCATTTTCGAGATGCTCAGAAAGCACGGGAATCAGCGCCATTGCCAAAGCTCCGCCGGAGATCAGGGCGAAAACCAGGTCGGGTAGGTTGTTGGCTGCATTGAAGGCATCGAGTTCGCCGGAGAGGCCAAAAGTCCGGGCGATGATTGTATATCGGACGAAGCCCAACACCTTTTCCAGGCCAAAGAAGAAGCCAACGATGATGGATGAACGCGCTACGTGTTTCATAATGATAAAAATGTTTACGGGAGGTGACAGTAATTCCCGATATTATGAAGAAGAGGCAAGACTTCGGAAGTCTCGAACGACATATTTCGCTAACAAAAAGGCATCCGAAGACTTCCGAAGTCTGGTTTTTGTTTCAAAACGGGAATTGCTGATGTGCTTGTGACCCATGTTCGGTGAACTGTGCTGGCAATAGTGGTATTGCCCCGTGATTGATTGATAAAATAAGTATAGCACGATGAGGTATTTTTAGTCGACCGCATATCTTCACAAAATTTCAGAGA
>JAYELX010000538.1:2413-7307 GCA_034717875.1 Chloroflexota bacterium
TGCTTGTGACCCATGTTCGGTGAACTGTGCTGGCAATAGTGGTATTGCCCCGTGATTGATTGATAAAATAAGTATAGCACGATGAGGTATTTTTAGTCGACCGCATATCTTCACAAAATTTCAGAGATGAGTAGGGCGGTTTTCCCGCTTTGCGTCCCCGCAGGGGGAAACCGCCTACCAGCAACCGCCGTACCCGCAGTCAGGTAAAGCGTAGAAACCTGCCCTACCTCTTCTCCCCGATTAGGGCAATCGGATATGGAAGAAGCGCCAATACATTTCCAAGGGATAGCGAAGTGTCTTCGCTAAGCATGCCCATGGGTACCAACCGAGCGGTGGGGTTGGTAACGCGCATCCGTTCGGTCGGGAGACCTTCACTATCCGCGTTTAGTCAGTTTTGAAATGCCAAATTCAGTTACCGTTATAAAACTTTACCAGTCTTCAACCCACAGTAAGTGCAATGCACCTGCTCTCTCCAACGTAAATTTACCCGTATTTACTCAAAACAGAGATGTGCATTGCATCTGATCTTGATGCATTGCACATCGGTTTACTGAAAAGCAGTCTTTGTTTCACTATCCCGCAGGTTTAATGCTCCCATTTAAAGTATCTCTTTCTGGTTTGTTAAATGGTATAATACCTCAAATTTATCAATGAAATCATTAGGCCGCGTCAAAACTGGTAAGCGGATATATAACCGATCACTTCGCTCGCTTTGCGTGCCAATGGCAAGCGGATAGTCGCAGCGGTTATCAGACTCGTTCGCTTAGGAATGAGAATCAAATAACTTGCGCATAAAACCAATAAATGGGAAAGTTATTTAATCACGATTCCTTAGCACGGGCACGCATAGCAATCCAGTTTATAACGCTGCCGTAGGAGAGTTATTATATGTCTAAAATTGCCATTGTTACAGATAGTACAGTACACGTTACGCCCGAAATAATCGAGCAATACGGTATTCACGTTATCCCGTTGGAAGTGATTTGGGGGCAAGAAACCTTTAGAGATGGTATTGATATGACCCCGCCTGAATTCTATACTCGTTTGCAGACGACGGATATTATTCCAACTACTTCGCAGCCATCAGTAGCCAAATTCAAAACTATATTCGAAAAGCTGGACGCAAAAGGCTTCGATATTTTGGCGATTCTGATTTCGAGTGGGATTTCAGGCACGGTTGATTCGGCGGTGCAGGCCAAGAAAATGCTCCCTGAAGCGAATATCGAAGTGGTGGATTCTTTAGCCTCGATTGTAGAAACAGGCTTTCATATTGTAGCTGCGGCTCGTGCCGCTGATGATGGGGCTGATTTGGCTAAATGTAAAACCATCGCCGAGAATGCTAGAGAGCGCAGCGGGGTTTTCTTTGCTGTTGATACGCTGGAGTTTTTGCATCGCGGCGGCCGCATTGGGGGGGGAAAGCGATTCCTGGGAACCGTGCTCAACATCAAACCAATCTTGACTCTAAACGAAGGTCGAATTGATGCTGTCGAGCAGGTTCGTACCCGTGCCAAGGCACACACTCGTTTGTTAGAGTTGCTGGATGAACGCACTCAGGGAAAGCGGCTTAGTTTTGTGGGCGTATCTCATGCAAGCGCCCAGAGCGATGCTGAGGCGCTGCTGAAACGCGCAGAAGAGCGTTTTGATGTGGGCGAAACAATGCTTTCGGAATTAAGCCCGGTCATTGGCACACACACTGGCCCCGGCACGGTGGCATTAGCTTACATGATTGAGGAATAATCTGGATTTATAACACTACAAAGTTGCCCTTTTGCAGTTATTGAGGTAAAATCACTCTCGTTAGATTGCCCTCGTAGCTCAGTGGATAGAGCACTTGGTTGCGGACTAAGGGGTCGCGTGTTCGAATCACGCCGAGGGTGCCACAACAAAAGGACGGAGTTGCTCCGTCCTTTTGTGTGTTTAAGTGCGTTCATCCAATGCCCCGGCCTGAGTGTTTAGTCCGCCGCTGTACGTGCCGTTGGCAAGGGCTTCGCACAAAGCGAGCAACCACCATGCGGACGGTCATGCCGATGTGCAAATTTCCATCCCTTCAGCGAAACCTCTCCCGTATCTTGGGGTTATAAACATATTGAGAGCGCCCAAACTATCAATATGTTTTTCATTCCCAAGGAGATATCTCATGTCAAAGGTTGCCATTATTACCGATAGTACGGCCTATATTCCGCAAGAACTAGTAGAAAAACACAAAATCACAGTCCTCCCTCTGGTATTGATTTGGGACGAGCAAACCATGGAAGACGGCGTAGATATTCTACCGACCGAGTTTTATACCCGCTTGGAAACATCTGAAACCATACCAACCACTTCTCAAGTCACCGTAGTACATTTCAAGAATGCCTATGAACGACTTCTACAAGAAGGATACGATATTCTAAACATCCTAATTTCAGATCAACTCTCCGGGACAATCGATTCCGCAGTGCAAGCGCTCGAATTCTTCCCAGACGAAAATATCGAAATCGTCAACTCGAAGACCATCGCGATGGCATTAGGATTTATTGTCTTAGAGGCGGCGCGCGCTGCTGCCAATGGAGCATCACTGGCTGAGTGTAAATCAATTGCCGAAGATGCTAAAAACCGCGTTGGAGTAGTATTTGCCGTAGATACGCTGAAATTTCTCCACAAAGGTGGGCGGATTGGTGGAGCTACGCGTTTCCTGGGAACAGCATTGAAATTAAAACCTATTCTCGAAATCACAGGCGGGCGCGTAGAAGCCATAGAGCGCGTGCGCACAAAACGAAAGGCCCATCACCGTTTGGTGGAATTGCTCGCTGCACGCACCAATGACAGCGGCTCAGTCAAATTGGCAACTTTGCATGCAAACGCCATCGATGACGCCCGTGCTTTGCTAGATGATGCCAAAAGCTACTTGGGCAATGTGGACGACGCTATATACTCTGAAGTCAGCCCAGTAGTCGGCACCCATGCAGGGCCTGGAACGGTAGGGTTGGCCTATATCGTAAACGAATAGAAGCCACAACCAAAGCCATCGAATGAATTCGAGGCTGGTTTGCGTGCGAACAAGTTCGCCTTCCACCTACGTGGATTGAATTGTTGGCTGGTGACATCGCTCTGCGGTTTCACCGTAGGAATGACGCTCCGCGTCGCCTAAGTGGAACACAGTACTCCTTTCGAGTATGCTATGCGAAGCGTTATCGATGGACATTCTCACATTGTCTGGTGACATCGCTCTGCGGTGTCACCGTAGAAATGACGCTCCGCGTCGCCTAAGTCGATTTCGCCAGCGGCGTGCATGCGAAGCACGCAAAGCGAACAAACCTATTATGCAGTCTGGAGGGGGGTGAATAATTACCAACCAAAATAGGGGTACAATTCACCCCATGCCCTCACAACTTCCCCCTCTCTTTCTCGCCCGCATGCAGCGACTGCTCGGTGATGAATATCCCGCCTTTCTGGCAAGCTACGATGCCCCACCCAGCGTTGGCCTGCGAATCAACACACAAAAAATACACCCTGATCAATTCAAGACCCTGGCTCCCTTCTCGTTGACCCCCGTCCCCGGCGTCCCCGCGGGGTTTGTCGTCCCGCCCGATACGCGCCCCGGCAAACACCCCTACCACACAGCGGGCCTATACTACCTCCAAGACCCATCGGCGATGATGGTAGCCCAATTAATGTCGCCACAACCCGGCCAGCGAGTATTAGATTTGGCCGCCGCTCCCGGGGGAAAAACCACTCACATCGCTGCTCTGATGCAGGGACAGGGGATACTAATTGCCAACGATATTGATTCCCAGCGGGCGCATATCTTATGCAAAAACCTGGATCGTTGGGGAACGCGCAACACTATCGTCTTAAGCGAACCCCCATCCCGATTGGCAGATCACTTTGGCGCATACTTCGACCGCGTTCTGATAGACGCGCCTTGCTCCGGTGAGGGCATGTTCCGCAAAGCCCCGTCCGCCCGTGCTGCTTGGAGGCCTCAACTTGTGCAAGATTCCGCTTTGCAGCAGGACGCCATACTCGAAGCCGCCGCCCGATTAGTGCGCCCTGGGGGGCTACTGGCTTACGCAACCTGCACCTTCGCCCCCGAAGAAAATGAAGGCACAATTGCGCGATTCCTTCGTAACCAACCCCAATTCACATTAGAGACTCCCTCCCTCCAGCCCGGATTCTCCCCTGGCCGCCCCGAATGGCTGACTCCCTCGAAGAGGATTCCACACCTGGAGCGGACTCTTCGCTTGTGGCCGCACAAGACCCCCGGCGAAGGCCACTTCATCGCATTGCTGCGCCACACCGGCGAATCCCCTCCTCAACCCCAAGCAGATTCATACACCCCCTCACCCATCCCCCGGGACGAGAAATCCTACTTCGAAGCATTCTCCCAATCAACCCTGAACTGGACACCCCCAAAATCCCGCCTTGCCCTGATGGGATCGTATCTCTACGCCATCCCGCCCGACTGCCCCAATTTGCGCGGGTTGAACGTGATACGTTGGGGCTGGTGGCTGGGAATCATGAAAAAGAAACGCTTCGAACCTTCTCACGCGCTGGGGGCGGGATTGCGGGCGGAGGACGTTGGCGACACATTGCCACTCAGCCGCGACGACCCGGCCACAAGCGCGTACTTGAGCGGCCAAGTCTTGCCATCTCGAGGGCCAAAGGGCTGGGTGCTGATCACCGTAGACGGATTTCCGCTGGGTTGGGGCAAACGCGTGCAGGGCCGACTAAAGCCCCATTTCCCCACCTGGCTGCGACAATTTTAATCCAATCGCCCCGCCCGTACCTCTGATTGCCATCATTGGACAGCGCAAATGTCACCCCTCCAAAAAGGGTGGTGGTCAGGGTGACAGTCACTTGCAAAGGCGTTTTGTTAAGAAAACACGCTGGTTAAGCGATACAATTCAGGGTGTAG
>JAYELX010000539.1:0-1861 GCA_034717875.1 Chloroflexota bacterium
ACGCCCGTGCGGGAGTGATTACCCTCGAATTGTGTTGATTCTATGAGCCGAGTGTTTATTCTGCCACGATCGCACTAGAGACCAAACGAACTGTTTTTTGCAAACCAACAAGCTTTTGAGCAATTACGTTTTATGTGTGCGGATTAGCAATCCGTTTTACATTGTTATTGAAAAGTAATTGTCTCGACGCGCACATTTTCTGGCCCCACCAGATTGCGCAGTTCGGTGATAAATTCAGGATCGAGCAGGGTTGTAAAATTCGGGAAATCCAGCAAATAGCTGCGTCTGTTTTCGAAAATGTGGAAAGAGAAGCGGTCGTTGCCAGGGCGTCGAATCAACTCGCCATAAATCCGGCGCATCAAAAAGCTGTTGCGCACCTTGTCCGACTGGGGCCGCAGGATGACTGTGAGCATGCGGGCATCGTCACTATCGGCGGGGGGCAGCGGCGGCAGCAAAGGCGTTACCACCTCGGTGACGGGGGGGCGGGGGGCTTCCGTTTCCACTTCGGTTTTGTGTAGATTTAGGGATGATTCCTCCCCTTGCGGCTGAGGTGATATTTCATCTTTTCTGTCTTTTTCAGCCGATTGCGGTTGTGAAGAGGGAGCATCATCCTCCGTTGGGGGTGGGTTCTGTTTCCCGTTACCAGAATCTGTCTTGAGAGTTAGATTGTTGGCTTGTCCCCACCCAGATGGGAATGCGTCGGGGGGCGGTGGCGCGTCGCCGTAATCCTTGGGGGATTCGGCAACCCGCGGCGGGGTTTTCGCCGGGGGTGTATCTACTGTTTCATCAACGCTAGCCTGCCTCAACGGAGCACTCTTTTCTCCCTGTTGGGGGGCGGGAGATTCTTTCAGGGGGGTAACATGATTCAGCTCAGACGTGATCCGATCTACTATAATTTTTGGCTCGCCTCTGCTATTATCCACTTTCCCTGTGACAAGTATAATATTGTCGAAATCTATCAAATCCCGATATTTGCCCCAGGAGCGGGGGAATATGACTAAATCAATGTCCCCGTGCAGGTCTTCGATGGTCGCGAATCCCATTGGATTGCCTTTTTTGGTGGTGTGCGGGCGAATGCGGGTTACCAAACCAGCCACGCGCACCACCTGTTCGTTGTTTAGATCAGATAGTTCTGTGGAGTAATGGGTGATGTTTTGGTCGATGGCCTCCATGACTGGGCTGAGGGGGTGGTCGGAGATGTAGACACCGATTAATTCGCGTTCCCAATCAAGTTGCTCGCGGCGGGGAATTTCTATGGCAGTGGATGATAACTCGATGGTTTCGTCAAGCCCTGTTTGGGGGTCGAACATGGTCATTTGCCCAGATTCGGCGGCTGCGAAATAGGATGAGCTTATGGAGATGATGCGGTCGAGGGCGTTCAACACTGCTGGGCGAGGGCCAAAGTTTTCGAGTGCGCCTACTTTTACGAGGCATTCGAGGGCGCGCTTGCCAACTTTTCGCAAGTCAGCTCGGCGGATGAAGTCGTTGAGATCAGCAAATTTTTTCTCGGTGCGAGCTTCCAGGATGAGGTCGACCGGGTTGTGCCCTACATTTTTTACCGCACCCAGTCCAAAGCGGATGACGGCATCTTTGCCCTGGCCTTCGATGGTGAAATCCCACTCGCTGGTGTTAATGTTGGGAGGCAGAACTTCGATACCCATACGGCGGCAGTCGGCTACATAAGCTGCTACTTTGTCCGTGTTGTCGAGAAATACGGAGAGCAATGCGGTCATGTATTCGACGGGGTAGTGTGCTTTGAGACAGGCCGTTTGTACGGAGATAACGGCATAGTCGGCGGCATGACTTTTGTTGAATCCGTATCGGGCAAATTCTTCCCAATCCGCGAAGATTTCTGCGGCTA
>JAYELX010000539.1:1961-7304 GCA_034717875.1 Chloroflexota bacterium
TATTCGACGGGGTAGTGTGCTTTGAGACAGGCCGTTTGTACGGAGATAACGGCATAGTCGGCGGCATGACTTTTGTTGAATCCGTATCGGGCAAATTCTTCCCAATCCGCGAAGATTTCTGCGGCTATATTTTTGTCGATGCCGTTTTCGACCGCGCCGGTGACGAATTTTTGGCGATGGTTTTCCAGTTCCTTTTCTTTCTTTTTCGAGATGGCCTTGCGCAAGTAGTCGGCATCTGAGGCCGTGTATCCGGCCAACTCCACCGCCGCGCGCATGATCTGCTCTTGGTAAACGGGGATGCCGTAAGTCTCTTCGAAGATAGGTTCGAGCAGAGGATGCTGGTAGGTGATTTCTTCATCGCCTTGCATGCGGCGAATATATGAGGGGATGAATTCCATCGGGCCGGGGCGGTATAGCGAAATCATGGCAATGACGTGATCCAAGCTTCTAGGTTTCATCTTGGTTAGATACCGCCGCATGCCCGACCCTTCTACCTGGAAGACGCCAGCAGTTTCGCCGCGGCCCATCAAATCATAAGCTTCGGGATCATCGAGGGGGATTGTGTCGAGGTTGTATTCTATCCCGTGCCGCTTTTGAATCAGGCTGCAGGCGCGGGTCATCACTGTGAGGGTGGAGAGTCCCAAAAAATCCACTTTGAGCAGGCCCAATTCTTCGATGATTGACATCGCGAACTGGGTTACAGATTGGATTGGGCTGTCTTTTGCGTTCCCAGTGGGGCGATTCAAAGGCACGTACTCGACAATGGGAATATCGGTGATGACTACTCCGGCGGCATGGGTGCCGGCGTTGCGAGTGACGCCTTCCATTCCTTGGGCGGTGTCGATCAGGTCTTTGATATACTCTGTGGATGCGTAAGCTTGTTTTAGGTCGGGGACTTCATTCAGGGCTTGCTCGATGTTGACGTTTTTCCCAGGTACAGCGGGAATCATTTTGGCAATTCTATCTACTTCGGAGATGGGGATGTCTTTTACGCGGCCCACATCTCGAATGGCTGCGCGCGCTTTCATGGTGCCAAAGGTAATGATTTGGGCAACTTTGTCGCTGCCGTATTCTTCGGCGCAATATACCATCAATTCCTCGCGGCGGTCGTCGGGAAAGTCGAGATCGATGTCGGGCATGGAGACGCGCCCAGGGTTGAGGAAACGCTCGAAGATCAACCCGTGTTCGAGTGGGTCTACCATGGTTATTTCCAACGTGTATGCCACAATAGAGCCTGCTGCGGAGCCGCGCGCGTTGTACCAGATTCCTTTTTTTTGTGAGTGTTGGCACAAATCCCACACGATCAAGAAATAGGCGTCGAAGCCCATTTCGTTGATGATGCCCAACTCATATTCCAGACGTTGGCGGACTTCAGCATTATCGGCACGGGCGCCGTAACGCATTCTCAGCCCTTGTTCGCACAACTCGCGCAGGTATGACTCGACGTCGTGGCCGTCCGGCACTTCGAATTTAGGCAGGTGATAGCCCTTGAAGCCCAGATCAAGTTCGCAGCGTTCGGCAATCAACAATGTGTTGCTGATCGCTTCGGGCACCTCGGCGAAGAGCGTGCTCATCTCTTGCGGCGAGCGCAGGTAATAAGTTCCGTCCGTCATGCGCATGCGGTCGGGGTCCGAGAGCAGCGATCCAGTTTGAATGGCAAGCAAAATGTCTTGCAGCTTGGCATCAGATGGATCGATATAGTGCACGTCGTTTGTGGCGATGTATTGCGCCCCGTAGCGAGTCCCCATTTCCAGCAGGGTTTTGTTGATTATTTCCAATTCGGGGATTTGATGTAATTGAAGCTCCAGGAAGAAGTTTTCCGGTCCGAAGACATCAAAGTACCAGGCGAGTTTTTTGTGTGCGCCATCTAGATCGCCGCGGCTGATGGCGCGCGGAATTTCGGCAGCCATACAGCCAGACGTGCAAATTACCCCCTCAGAATGGGCGGCCAGAAATTCATGGTCTATGCGCGGGTAGTAATAAAAACCTTCCAATTGAGCCGCCGATGCAATTTCGAGCAGATTTTTGTACCCGGTTTCGTTTTCTGCCAACAGCATCAGGTGGCTGGATTTTCTATCTAGTTTGGCAACGCGGTCGTGCATCCCCCGTGCGGCCAGGTAAGCTTCAACACCGATGATGGGTTTTATTCCCGCTGCTGTGGCCGCGTCGTAAAAGTCGATAACCCCGTACATGGTGCCGTGATCGGTGATGGCAACAGCGGGCATATCCATCTCTTTGACGCGCTGAACCAGCTTTTTGATGTTGCTGAAGCCATCGAGAAGTGAGTATTCGGTGTGAACATGAAGATGAACAAATGACATGGCTTGGTTTGGTAGGGAGAATAATTACAACCCGACTGTCGAAAGTAACCGTGTTGCTTGAAGCAACGCGGTTACTGATGATGCTCAACTGTTGCGATTATAGCACGGTGTGGCTTTTGTGAATCGCTGCCAGACTTAAAAATTTGGTCTCTGAAATAGTCTTAAGATAGCGGCGTTTTTTGACAGTAGCAGCTAGGGAGTTGAAAATTTCATATTATCCCATTTGTAACCATTCACACCCCTGTTTCCCAAAGGATAGTGAAGGTGTCCCCACCGAACGCCCCCGCTCGGTCAGGCAACCCCAGGTTATGCTTCGCGAAGACCATCGCTATCCCGTGGATAAGAATAATTTGCTAGGGGGAGTGAATAATTACTCCCACGAGTCTTATGAATATGATACTCCTTATTGTCGATATATAGAATTTAATCACAAATGGTTGTCACGATGTTTTAAATGGTTAAAAAGATGATGGAAGGATATGTTTAAATGTTCCCCTTGATACAAATAAAGGTGGGCTACAAAGTGTGGGGGCAGATTTCACCAGAATTGCTAAAGAAATCGGATTCACCTATCAATCTACGATTATATGCAATGAAGGGAACATATCACGAAGGACTGCATGGGGATCATGAATAAGTGCGTCCGCACCATATATTATTGCTCCTGACTTCCGAAGTCTTGCCTCTTCTTCATAATATCGGTAAATGCTATTTTAGTGTAATGCAAACATAGCGAGTGTTGCGATTGTGTATTATGTCCCCAGAATCGACGAGAGCCGGGCTCGCCTTGCCCGGCTCTCTCTAAGGAGGAGAAGAAGAAGAGAATTTGCTCTTCACCAATAATAATATCAGAAGGCAGATTAGCTTGCATGACGTTTAGTATACGATTACTCTACGGAAACCCACCAATTTTGGAAGTTTGAGGATATTTAGATAAATCAATGTGTTTTCTCAAAAAATCGGAGCAAGGCAACACAGCAAATGATTACTCTCGTTCCAATGCTTCGCGTAGCACACTTCTAAGCGCCCGCGGTGGAACGCTTGTTGAGAAGCTCCGCGTCGCCCGACCAGTAACGCGGTATTCCTGCGAGTATGTTACGCGGAGCGTTGTGGCTAACGTTATACTCAGCACGGTCACAAAGTTTCATTTTTGTAAAGCGTATATTTTCAAGATTCCGGGGCAGGATTTTAAAACGCACCAACCGGTCAGCGGATACATATCGGATTAGCGGATAAACGCCACAGTTCGCGGACTCATCCGCTTGCCACGGGCACGCAAAGCGTCTGCGGAAATCCGCCTAATCAGCGCAAACCGTGTTCTTACCCTCGTTCCAATGCTCTGCGTTGGAACGCTTGTTGAGAAGCTCCGCGTCGCCCGACCAGTAACGCGGTATTCCTGCGAGTATGTTACGCGGAGCGTTGTGGCTAACGTTACCACGCTGGAGCGTGGTAACGAGAGAATGCCGGAGCGTGGTAACGAGAGGGGATTTTGGGAGGTTTATAGAAAAGAGAGAGATTGCTCAAATAAGTCGGTCGATAAAGCGAGCAGATCGCCGTCGGATGAATTGCAATCCTTGATGGGCTTCGTCTACCCCCAACAGTAAAATTACAGTCGCGTACACAATCCCTCCTAAGGCGATGCCGCCGCTCCCGACCAGCCAGGCGGGCGCGGCTCCAAAATAGCTCATCCAGGCCGATAAACTTATGCCCATGGCCACTGCCGCGACACATGCTTGTATTGTAGCTTGCAGCATGCGCCGGCCTTCGATACCGTGCAATCGCCGCCGCATCAGCACCAGCAGCCCGATTGTTTCGATGGCAGTGGCCAGCGAATTTGCCAGGGCTAATCCGCCGTGGGGCATCCAGCCAACCCGCTCGAACATTGCGGCGAAAACAAAGCTAAAGATCACGTTCAAGCTCATGGCAATTGCTCCCACAATGACGGGGGTTTTTGTGTCGTGCAGAGCGTAGAAAGAGCGCGCCAATACTTCCATAACGGAATGGCCTACTAATCCCGCCGCGTACCACAGCAAGGCCCAGGCCACTAATTTTGTGGAGTGGGCGGTGAATTCTCCGCGCTGGTACAGCAGCGTGATGATCGGCTCCCGCAGCAGAATCAATCCTATCGAAGCCGGAATCGACAGCAGCAGCACCGCGCGCAGACTGGTCGCCAATGAGGCGCGCACATCATCGAGTGCACCGCGGGCGTATTGCGCTGCCAACGTCGGCATGGCCGCCGTGGCGATGGATTGGGCAATGGCCGCCTGCGGCATGAGCATGAGAATGAAAGCAAAGGTGACGCCTGCAACACTGCCAGCAGCCATCTGCGATGCCAGGCGGATATTGATCCAAAAGTTTAGCTGCACTACAGCAACGCCCAACAGCCGCGGGCCCATCAGGTTCAGTACTTCCCGCACGGGGGGCATTTTCACACCCAGGATGGGGAAGTAGCGCCCATTTTGTTTCAACAACGCGGGTACCTGCAATAAAAGATGTGCCGCCGCACCAATGACCACCCCCCAAGCAAGCCCGTCTATTCCCAACCGTGGAGCGAGGACCGTCACTCCAAAAATCATCCCTATTTGATACATCGATGGAGCTAAAGCGGGGATGAAAAAGACATGTTTAGAATTCAATATCCCCATTACCAGGCCGCTGAGGGCGAAAATCGCCGCCGAGGGCAGCATCAGGCGCATTAGATGAATGGTCAGCGCTTCTTGGACTGGGTCATTGGCAAAGCCTGGAGCTAAGATGTGGCGCACGACTTGGGGAGCAAAAATGGCAATCGCTGCGCTGAGCAAAGCCAGGATAATTAGGGCCCAATTCCCCACTGCTGAAGCTAATTTCCAGGCGGTGCGGTTCTTTCCCTTTGTCAGCAAGCCTGTAAAAGTAGGGATGAAGGCCGAGCCTAATGCTCCCCCGGCAACGAGGTTGAACAATGTCTCCGCAACGCGGTTGGCCGCGTTGAAGGCGTCCATGCTGGGGCTGGTGCCAAAAGCATCCGCCACGAGAATCTGGCGCA
>JAYELX010000540.1:0-7243 GCA_034717875.1 Chloroflexota bacterium
TTTTTGGTCACTACCACGGGGTTATGCCCTTTTTCGGGGGTGAACTTTCGCACAAGCTCCGGGGTTGGATACAATGGCCGGTCGGATAATGCTTCCTGAAAATAGAAGGTGAAATTTCCCAAACCAATCCCCAAAAGCGGGTGGTCTCCAAAAATAGTATAGGCCGCTTCCCAATAGGCAAAACGCTGACTGAAAGCGATATATTGAAAATAGGTGCCGGTAGCGTCTTCATCCGTCCAGAAACGCCACAAGCGAGAAAAATAGTTGTTGCGTGATCCCACCAAAAATGCCGCCGCAGCGAGAATCACAATCACCAGCCCCACCTGCACAGCGCGTTTTATCAAGACGTTCCTGCGTTTGTGATTTTTGGTTTTCCTACGCGTCCTGAACAATATTGCCAGAATCAACTGTAAAATAAAGAAAGCCAATCCAGCCCGCGAATAGGTGAAAACCAGAATTGTAGCAGCCCACGGCAAGAGCAGGGCTTCGACCGTCAGCCAGCGCACACCGCGGCAGCGCCAGCCAAAGACGGTCCGGTTGGACATCAGGGCGGCAAAAAGCCAGGGCATCCACAAAAACGCGATTTGCTCGGCGAACCAATTGGGTTCGTAAGTCATCCCGGAAACGCGGCGTGTGAACAAGTGTCGCGTGGAAATATGCTCCTGTATGCTGGACAGAAAATCGAAATAGGCCGGATTGAACCTAATAATATAAACAACTTGAAGAGTCCCCCACAACAAAGCCATAATAAGCCCCGCGTACAACCATCGCAGCGAAAATCTTAAGTTCTCAAACGTTGTTGGAGTTAGTGCCGCTGTTAAATAAAATGCGCCGCCCAACGCCAATGTGACTAACATGCGCACGGAGCGGGATGTTACGCTAATATTTATATTTGGGTCGATGCTCTGTGTATAAGCAAACGCTGTACTGGCCAGGGCAGCGAGGGCGAAAGCCGCTAATGGGATCACCGTGCGGGGTACTGATTTTGTGAATAAGCGCGGCAGGGTGACTAAAACCAGCAGCGCGGCCAGGGGATAAAGCGCAAAAGGACGCACCTCCGTCTCGCCGCCAATTCCGCCCGGAAAGTAGGGAAAACTCGACAGCGGCAGGCTGACTAAAAAGATGGCCCACAATATTTTGCGGGCTTTCGGGAGCCAGGCTGAAGGTGTCATTTTTCCCCATCCTGTGTGGCCCGCGCTAATTCCCACAGCAGCCAAAACAGCACTCCCAAAAATCCGCCCACCAGCATCAACAAGCTTGACGGTCGAACCACCTCAACCTGAGGCGCGACTTCAGCGGATGTTTCCAGGCTCATATTTGCCGAGAGAGCCAGACTCTTTTCAGCTTCATCGGCATACGCTGCTGCCGCGGCTGCATGCTGCACTTCCAGCGAATCGATTTGTGCGGGTAGGGCTTCGAGATCAGCAGCCACGATGGAGAGCGTCCGATCCAGCCAAAGGGCGTAATCAGCGGGCAGTGCGTCGGGGGCGGGGAAATCATCCAGGGCAGCACCCCAGCCCGAATTCCAGCCAGCAGCGCGTGATGCCTGAGCGAACATGTCCCAGCGGGTCAGGGAATCCAGCCGCTCATCCTGATCCAGATTATCCAAATCCTGACGGATGGCTTGCAAATTCTTGTTGACCTGAGACAAAGTCTGTGAACGCTGTTCGAGCAGGACTAATTCATCCGAGATTGCCGCCAGGGAACTATCCAGTGCGACAACTTGCCGGGCGTGGTCTATGGCGGCATTAACGCGCTCAGCGATGACCACAGCCCAGCTCTCCACTGCTTGAACGGCCATGTCACGCTGCGGTGTCTCTGCCGTCAGGTGCCAGCGTCCAGCGTTGCGCCAGGAGCCTTTCAACATATCATGCAGCATTTTCACTGAAATATCACCCCAGCGATCATCTGTTTGTACCAGTCTGTCCAGTGTATCTGCGAGAAAAACATCCTGGCGCGCCAGCGTGTTTAGCTGTTCCATTTGCCAATTTTTATAATCGCCCACATTTTCGAAATCGTCTTGGGCAACCGAGAGGATGTAGCGGTCACGCGGGCCGCGGTATGCGTTTATGCCCACATATAAATCAAGCTCAGCCCGATAGGATGGCGGCACTGTTTGACTTGCTCCCCAACCCAGCAATGCGCCTGCCAAAAAGCAAAGCACGATCAGGTACCAGCGATGGGTGAGGGCGAGGATGTGATTTCGGGGGTTCCAGTCGTTTGTCATAGTGATTTAGTAACCTCTCCATATTTCGGGGCGCCGAAGGCGTGCAGAGCAAAGAAGTTGAACTTTTTCGAAATCAGGTGAATCTGTATGTTCAAACCTCGAAAATTTCGACTTCTCCCCAGCTTTTTATAGAGGATACCGCCAAGAACTACTGATCCAGTCATATTTTCCTAAACATCCGTATGCTTTTCACCGTTGGATGAACCCCTCCCCTATGGTCCCCTCCCCGCTGCGGGGAGGGGACGCGAGCCCGCGAGCAGGGGGTGGAGTGAACAAGTATTACTTTTTGGTTGCAACGATCGAGTTTTGGAAAATCCACAAATGTCAATCTTTTCATGTCTAGATCAGTAATATGTGTATGTGAGACCCGATGTGCAATGCATCAACAGCAGATGCATTGCACATCTACGCCTACCGCTTTGATTTTTCGATCCGCTTTGTTTTATTGACCGCTTCCAGAAAATGTTGTTCCACGGGCGATGGAGCATTGAGACGTTGTTGGCGATATTTTTTGTATTCAGCATGGGAATTTGCCACGGCTTCCTTGTGACTGACCTTACCTGCGTGGCTGAGGATATCACGGTCGCTGATTTTGAGAAAGTCGTCCAGTTTCGCAATCCAATCGTTCATATACATCGGCTTGCGATTCAATGCCTGCAACTCAGCAAATTCAAGGTAGATGGTAACAATACGGTTGAGCGTGTCCAGCTCATCTTTCGAGAGATAATTTTTAGCAATAGATACATCTGCTTTACGAATTTTCTCGCCACTCCACGAGGTTAGACCCATATTAGGTTCTTCAGCATTAGCACGTTGGACAACGATCTCCGCGGCCGTGTGGCCGTGCGCGGCCCAGTGTATTTTATTTTGCATGACAGCAAAAAAGCGTCTTGAGGTTTCTGTTTTAGGATCATAATCAATACTCGTGGCGTAGATGTCCAGAACCTTGAGCCAAAACATTTTTTCCGATGAGCGAATGTCACGAATACGCGCCAGCAGTTCATCAAAGTAATTGGCACGCTCTCTTTGTTTCAGCCGCTCGTCATCCATCACAAAGCCTTTGATGATGTACTCGCGCAGATGGTGGGTTGCCCATTGCCGAAAGCGGGTAGCAACGTGAGATTTGACCCGGTAGCCGACAGAGATGATCATATCGAGATTGTAATGATTGAGAGCGCGTTCAACCTGGCGTGTGCCTTCTGAGCGAACTGTCAAGAAATCCTTGACAGTTGCCTTTGGTGTTAATTCCCCTTCCTCATAAATGTTATTTATGTGAAGACTAATATTTTGCTTGCTGGTTTGCAAGAGCGTGGCCAACTGCCGCTGCGTTAGCCACACCGTTTCATCTTCAAGGCGAACTTCTAATTTGGTGTGACCATCCTCTGTTTGGTAGAGAATAATTTCACCGGCGGATTCATTTAATTCAGGCATTGGTTGTTCCTTTTGCTATGGCGATTTCTTTGGGGGTGAGTAGAGAGCATATATAGTCATGATTCTACACCATATCTCAAGATTCCAATACGTGCTCGTACACCTGCATCGTAGCCTGATTGATTTGTTGCTGGGTGAACTTTTCCAGCACCAATTGGCGCCCAGCCTTCCCCATTTTCGCCCGCAGCGCAGGGGTTGATGCCAGCCGCTCCAAAGCATCTGCCAGGGCTTGGGGGTCATTTTGCGGTATGATCAAACCATTTTCCTCATCTCGAATAATAACGCGGCAGCCCGGCAGGTTTGTAGCCACAATCGGCCGGCCGCAGGCTGCCGCTTCAATCAACACTGTCGGGACTCCCTCTCCATACATGGTCGGCAAAGTGACGATGTGGGACTGCTGATAGACCTTCTCCATATCCTGCTGCCAGCCCCACCACTCGATCACCCCTTCCTGATGCCAGGCCTTCAATGTGGCCTCATCTACCGAAGCCGGATAGCTTGGATCAGGTTCACCAACCAGAACCATACGAATCTTCAATCGCTTATGCAGCAAACGCGCTGCTTTCACAAAAACCCCCACTCCTTTATCCCATAACGTGCGTGCGGCCATCAAAACCACAGGCGGCATGGCAGGCTCCTGCGTTGGGCTGAATAGTTCAGGGTCCGTGCCAACTCCTTCGATCAACCATGTGCGCTCAGAGGGAACAAACCCAGCCTCTAAAAAGAAATCCCTATCTCCGTGGTGCTCGAATATCACTGCGGATGATGCTTTTCGCAGCGCGCGTCGGTAGAATGGTCTGATGAAAGACCGAATCAGGCGGGACTCTAGATCAGGGCCCAAGAAAACATATCCACGCCCCGAAATCGAATTAACCACCCTTGGAATGCCCACAAGAGACGCAGCTATCGATCCGTACAGGACAGACTTGATGGTGTGCTGATGAACAATATCCGGGCGTTCGCGGCGGTAAATTTGAGCGATGTGGAGCAGGGAAAATAGCTCTTGCCAGGGGGCGATACTGTGGGGCTCGAGATTCCACGGAAGCCAGCGAAAACCTTCTGCACGCAAGCGGGGAACAAACTTTCCGGGCGGGGAGACCAAAACAACGTCGAATCCCAAGGCGCGCAAATCGTGCATCAGGGCATAACGAAAATTGTATAAAAACCAATCGGTGTTCGCTGCGAGGATGATTTTAGGCATGAGGTGTGGGGCATCTGGGGTAGGGGTGCTAGGGTGCAGGGGGGGGATGATTGTTATTACCGAAAAAAACATTACAAGTGGGTGTAAAGCCGTAGCAACCGCGCTTTCATTTTCGACCAACTGTACAACCGCTCGTAGGCGCGGCGGCCATTTGCGCCCATCTCATGACGAACATCAACGTCCGCTTGTAAGTCTGCCACGGCCTGCTCTAATTCGGGGAGATTGCCATATTCCACTACAACGCCGCAGCCCTGCCGGGAGACTATTTGATCAATGTTCGTGTTTCGAGCGACAATCACAGGCTTAGCCAACATCATGGCTTCGAACAACTTGTTGGGGCTGGCATAACGATGATTGGGCAAGGCCGGATCGTAAAGGGCGACAACGACATCGGCGGCTGCGGTCAAGGCCAATGCTTTTCGATAAGGTACGCGGCCATGCCAGCGCAGGTTGGACAAAGACTCTGCTTGATCTAGAATCCGCTCTTGACCGCCGCCGAAACCGGCCAAATCCAACTGCCAGGAGGGGTGCTCTTCTAACAATTGCAGAATCTGAAAAAGGCCGCGTTCCCGCTGCAAGAGGCCGACGTAGACCAGGCGCAGCCCTGCCACAGTGGCAGAATCCAGCTTCCGGGCAAAGTAATGGCGCACATCTTGGGGCGTGTTGAGGATCACCGCATTATTGTTAGGGACGGCGATACTCTTCATCCAGTCGCGATCATCTAAATCTTCCCCTGAATGAACCCCACCCCTATTGTCCCCTCCCCGCAGCGGGGAGGGGACGCGAGCGTGCGAGCAGGAGTGGGGTGAATCCAAACCGGCAATTTGCTCCCAGCGAGCCTCATCACTCAAGACGAGGGCATCAACCTGGCCAATCACGCCTAAATCAACCCAGCGGATAATTTGCTTGATCCACGTTGGCGTAGCCCGCAAGTGATCAGCGTAGAAGTCAAAAATATCGTAAACAACTTTTTTGCCAAAAAGCCATTTGCATACCAAAGCGGGTAAAACGGTATCGAAATCGCAGGCGTGGATGATGTCGTAGCTCCGACGATGGCGGGTCAGCCAAAGCAACAAACCCCACTGCCAACGCAGCAGCGGGGGAAAATTGCGCAGGCCGGTTCCGTACTGGGCGTTGATGGGGAGAAGATAACGTCTCAGCCCGTTTTCCCACATGGGGGAAGATGATTTTTCGCTGCGGGCCCAGCCGACGATCACAACGCCGTAGCCAGCCTCGGCCAGAGCGGAGGCAGCTTTCTCCACGCGCGGATCCGGCGCGATGGGATTGGAGCGGCAAAAAACAACAGACAGGGTCTCAGAAGCGCACACGGGA
Organism: Chloroflexota bacterium; assembly: GCA_034717875.1. Lineage (GTDB taxonomy): Bacteria > Chloroflexota > Anaerolineae > Anaerolineales > UBA11858 > JAYELX01. The sequence goes on from JAYELX010000540.1 coordinate 6,192, forward strand.
ATCACTCGACTTGTAAATAACGTTCAACAACGGAAGCCGCTTGCCCTTGCGCGGCGATGCTGCCCCCATCCAGCCAAATCGCCCGCTCACAAAACACCCCCACCCGCCCCAGCGCGTGCGTGACCAATACAATCGTCGTGCCCTGTTCCTGGAAAGAACGCATGCGGGCGAGGCATTTTTCCTGAAATTCCGCGTCCCCCACGGAGAGAACTTCGTCCACCAACAAAATATCCGGGCGCACGCTGGTGGCAACGGCAAAGCCCAAACGGGCAACCATGCCGGTGGAATAGGTTCGCAGCGGAGCGTCGATAAATTCATCAATTCCGGCAAAATTGGAAATCTCGCCAAACCGTGCTCGGATTTCTTTGCGGGAACATCCCAACAATGCGCCATTCAGAAAAACATTTTCTCGTCCAGTCAACTCAGGATGGAATCCCGCTCCGACCTCGAGGAGGGGTGCCGTTTTCCCAACAATAACAACTCGCCCCTGAGTGGGTTTCAGCACCCGCGCCATCACTTTGAGCAGCGTGCTTTTCCCAGCGCCATTGCGCCCAATGATGCCAAAAATCTCACCCGCGCCGACATCGAAACTAACATCCCGCAAAGCCCAAAAGTGGCGATATTGCAAACGCCGCTGCACCCAACGAATAGCATATTCCTTGATGCCTGAAAGCCGCTCAGCGGGGACGCGGTAGCGCACTGAAACCCCATCTATGCGGATTATAAAATTCTGCGCTTGCTCCATTTGATGTTTCGTCATCAACAAATTTCCATTTTTATTTATGCGGCGGGTTTAATTCCCCCTCTCCCACTGGGAGGGGGGGGGAGGGGATGAGGGCAAGGGTGAGAATGGCAGCAGGGGCGAGGGCGGCGGATTACCAATCCGCGTTGCGGCTTCCGCTCGGGCAAATGAATGAATTCATTGCTGAGGTGCGAAATCTACCTGCGTGGATTGAATACCAACTGACAAAGGTCGGCTCCGCAAGGCGGAGTCGATTCCCCCTCTCCCACTGGGAGAGGGGGCTAGGGGGTGAGGGGGGGGGGAAGGGGGC
>JAYELX010000541.1:0-7216 GCA_034717875.1 Chloroflexota bacterium
ATTTTGGCGAAGTAAAAAACTCATACCTTGGCCCAGGCACCAAGATGGGGCATTGTTCTTACCTTGGGGATACCACCACTGGCCCGGATGTAAATATTGGTGCCGGCACCATCACCTGCAATTATGATGGCGAGCGCAAATATCCTACAAAAATCGGCGCGAATGCTTTCATCGGTAGTGATACTATGTTGGTAGCCCCTATAAACGTAGGGAAAGATGCTCGTACCGGGGCTGGCTCTGTTGTAACCAAAGATGTCCCTGAAAAGACTGTGGTGGTAGGGATGCCAGCCCGAGCAATCCGCAAAACGGATTGACAATCCGTTTTACAATTAACGAGTCACAGTGATAGATTATCAATTATTATTAATTCTATTTGGTTTAGTCATTGCTTTGATATTAGACATCATTGCAATTGCCTGTCGTGTTGCGCTGCGTCATTCTAATCTGGCTCGTGTGGTTTATTTGCGCGAGAAAGGAGAATCCAGCACTGATCAAAACCTGGATTTCTTGAAGAGAATATCGCAACCCTATGCAGGTTTACACATAACTCAATCGCTCTTGCATTTTCTCTTGATTGGGCTAATTTTTATTCTGACCCCGCGGATTCAACGCCTCGACACCCTCTTGGAAATAATCGGCTTGCTTGTTGGAGCTGGCCTGCTGCTGACATTGATTGAATGGGTTGTCGAACGCCGAGTTTTTCGCGACCCTGAGACATGGGTTTTTCGTTTCGCTGGATTGATCCGCATCCTGACATTGATCTTGTTCCCCTTAATAAAATTAAGTCTGTTCTTTTCGCGGGAGACAACAAGGTCACAAGAGAATCCAGGGGTTGTCACTGAGGACGCACTGAAAACATTGGTGGACATGAGCCAAGACAATGGCGTCCTGGAACGGGAAGAAAGGCAAATGATACACTCTGTCTTTCGACTTGGCGATACATTAACACGGGAAATCATGGTGCCACGTATTGATGTACAGGCTTTAGAAATTAATGTTTCTCTCCCAAAGGCTATTGATTTCCTTCTGACTTCAGGCTTTTCTCGTGTTCCTGTCTATCATGAGACTATCGATAATATCTTAGGATTGCTTTACGTCAAAGATTTGCTTCGGATTTGGCGTGAAGAAAACGGACTTGTTGACATTAAAAACGATCTACTCCGGAAACCTTATTATGTCCCCGAGGCAAAAAACGTGGATGAACTCCTGGCTGAAATGAGAAAACGCCGCGTTCACATGGCAATTGTGGTAGACGAATATGGAGGCGTCGCCGGTGTGGTAACATTGGAAGATATTATCGAAGAAATCTTTGGGGAGATTCAAGATGAATACGATGAAGGAGAAGAATTGCCTTATCAATTATTGGAAAGTGGGGATTATCTGTTCCGTGGACGCGTTGACTTGGACGACTTTAATGAAATTATGGGATGTGACTTACCGAGTGACGAAGCTGATACTTTGGGCGGCTACATCTATTCGCGTTTGGGACACGTACCCAGCGTGGGGGAAAATATCCGCGTGGGCAAACTCCTGCTTACGGTGAAACTTATTGATAATCATCGGATTAGAAAAGTGCATGCACACCGTGTTCCCATGGAAAAATAATCGTAATTATTCAGCCTCATTGCCCTCTCCCTCTCCCAAAGGGAGCACACCGTCGGGTATGCTTCGCGAAGGGGACAGCTTCCTCTCCTTTTGGGGGAGTGAACGATCACAAATAATCAGATGATAACTACAACTTTAGGCCAACAGCTTATTCGAAAAGCACTAAATGCCCGCAAAATGGCTTATACTCCTTATTCGCACTATCCGGTTGGGGCTGCGTTGCTTACAAAATCAGGAAAAATTTATACTGGCGTAAATGTGGAGAATGCGGTCTATCCGCTTACAATGTGTGCGGAGCGAGTTGCTGTTTTTAAAGCTGTCTCGGAGGGGGAACGGGAGTTTCAGGCCATTGCCGTCGTTACCGACAACGGTGGTTCGCCGTGTGGGTCGTGTCGTCAAGTGCTGGCAGAATTCGGGTTAGAGACACAGGTTTTTATTGCTGATGGGGATGGTAATTTGATCCAAGAAATGATCGTAGCCGATTTGCTCCCCCACGCTTTCACGTCCAACGATTTACAATAATAATAGGCATCTTCTCAAAAACAGGATGAGGTTAGCTATGACCAGTCACAGCTAACTTTTCCCCCTCTCCTGAGGTCGGGAGAGGGGGCTAGGGGGTGAGGGTGCGTTGCCGTTGGGACAAAGTATTCATAAAAAACCTATGACTTTTTATATCATTGTGAACCATTCTATCATGTAATATTTCCCCTCATCTCACCAATTTGGAACTGGGGTCGCAATGGTAATTGCCGACTGCATCATCCACCCTTCTTCGCCGCTGGGCAAACGCACCTGCAGCCAAAAGACACTGTCTTTTTCCTCTGGTATTTTGCTGAGAATGGCGATGAGCGTACCATTGAGCACCGAGGTGAATGTCTCACTGGAAAAACCAGGAGCCTCTCGCAAGAATGCTCCCCCATATTCTTCCGGTGTGTCGACGATGGCGTAGCTGGGGGTGGGGCTGGGGGTGGGAGTATCGCTGGGGGTCAGGGTTTGTGATGGCGTTAGTGTTAGTGACGGGGTGATAGTGGGGGGAATCGGTGTAGTTGTGAGCGTGGCGGTAGATGTCGGGGATGGCGTCATTGATGGGGAAACGGTAGCAGTTGGCAAGGGAGTCGGCAAAGCAACTTTTCCACCAACGGCAATCCCAGCGCCACTCAGGCCAATCAACAAAAGAACACCTATCAACATTGTCATTCCCCCTATCGTGTAGCCAAAAAGCGTCAGGGGTCGGAATCCCAAAAAGAGCAAAGTGATAGTCCCCAAAATTGCAGCCCAAGCCAGGTGAACGGCAAAAACCACCAACCCGTCCGGCCATAAAAGTTGGGGATTACCGCTTCCCAGCCCAAAGCCTGCCGCAGCGAGGGGAATATATAATTCATAGGCCAAAGCCACACTGGCCGCAGCAATTCGACGTTTAGTGCGCACAAGTGACAGCGTGGTGAGAACGGCGCCTATTGCTAAGACTAAGAAATGATGCCAGGCAAGTTGTGTGTGCAGATACGCTTGGATCAGTTTTAGCGGTTCCCAAAATGCGGATATGTAGCCTGTCGCCATACTGATCAGAAAAACGAGAACACTGGCAATCACGAAGCCGCCCAAATTTCGGATAAAAAAGCGTGTCGAGCCAGTGATTGTGCCCAGCGATATGCCGATTATGGGCGCCATCATTGGGGCTAACAAAGCTCCCAACACCAAAATAGCTGGCGCGCCGAGCCATAATCCAAGACTGATGACCAATCCTGCCAATAGAGAAAACAGGAAGAAATCGAAAGATGGCGATACACGATGGGCAACATCGTCCAAGAAAGCTTCCTGCTCATCGGCGTTGAGCGGCACTAACAAGCGTTTTGAGCGCCGTCTTCTGGCAGGGGGTAAGCGTTTGGGATCGTCAGGAGTTTGTTCTGTTTTTGGTATACTCATAAGTGGATTATTTTCGCAAGGATGCAACCATGCGGACAGGTTTCTCGAGCAGCTCTAAAGCAGCGTAAATATCGGGCACGATAATATCGGCGCATGTCAAAGTCTCAACGGCGACACCTTCGACGGAGAGAATGCCAATCCCAATGGCAGCAGTTTTTAGCATACCGGCGTCATTAGCCCCCTGTCCGATAGCAGTAACACATTCGGCCCCAAGTTGCTTTACATATTCAGCTTTTTGTTGGGCTTCATGGCCCCGCTTCACTCGCACGGCTTCCAAATCGAGTTGTTGATCAATAATGTGTTGGCGCCCGTGCGTATCGGCTGTGAGAATATGAACATCCACTCTATCCCTCAGAGATGCCAGTATGCGGGGGATGCCGTCGTGTAATTCTCCGTCTACGGCCAATGTTCCGTTGACATCGCAAACAAGATGTTTGATTTGAATAAGTTTACGTCCGGGAATGTTTAGTTCGATCATATATGTATTATACAAGATGTTGGGGTAAAATACGGGAGTTGATTTTAACCAAAGGATTTCATTTCTTGCCTATGAAAAAATTATACTTGCTTTTATGGATTTCAATAACCCTGATCGTCGCTGGCTGCGGCGGAATGGGGACTGGTGCGGATGCGACTGTGACCGCGTCCCCTATTCCACCGACACCGACTTCAACCCTTACCCCTGTACCTACCCCCACGCCCTTGCCGCCAGTGGGTGTGTTGCTGGCCCCCGCGGGTGCAGACACAGAGCTTGTCGAAAAGCTGCAATCATTTTTGTCGCAGGCTATCCCTGATCAAGGTTTGCGCTTTCAGGTGCTCCCTTCGCTGTCTGCTGAAATCATCGCGGCCGAAGATATCCAATGGGTGATTGCAGTGCCCCCCGACCCCGGCTTGAATGATTTGGTCGCATCAGCGCCGGAGACGCGTTTTTTGGCTCTGGGCTTTGATGAGCTAGAGCCAGAACCCAACCTGAGCGCGATAATCTCCAATGACGCTCGCCTCGATCAACAAGGTTTTATCGCCGGATATATAGCCGCTCTGATCACCCCAGATTGGCGCGTGGGCATCATCACTGTGGCTGATACTACTGCTGGAGAAATAGCCCGTCAAAGCTTTATAACTGGAGCAAAATTCTACTGTGGATTGTGCACCCCCTCGTATCCCCCCTTTGTGGAGTACCCCATGCCCGTGCGCTTGAAAGCCGGAGCCAATGCCGCCGAGTGGCGGGTTGCCGCTGATATTCTGATTCGCAACGGTGTGGAGACGATCTATATCGCCCCCGGGGGTGGGGATGAGACCCTGTTGCAATATCTGGCCCAATCAGAAATCAAAATGATCTCTGGCGTGGCACCACCCGAGGGACTAAGCGAGTACTGGGTGGCCACATTGGGATTCTCGCACCTGGACGCATTCTATGATTTTTGGCCCGATTTTGTAAACGGTGTCGATAATCAATCTGTTGCTATTCCGCTGACACTTACAGACATAAACCCAAACTTACTCAGCCCCGGACGGCAACGCCTTGTTGATCAAACCTGGTCGCGAATCGAAGCCGGCTTTATTAATTTAGGTGTCGAGCAAATCGAGGAAGAAGTTCCATAAAACCACCGAAATCCCCAGTCAATGTTATTTAGTTAGCTGGAGCCGGTCTTCGCGTAGCATGCCTATGGCACTGACCGTGCTCCCTGGCTCGGTCACGCCATAGGCGGGCCTGCGGCCAGACCGGCCAGAGCCTTAACTTAATGATATTGAATCCCCAGTTACCAATTCACCAATTCGCCAGTTTACCATTTTACCAATCCCCAACCTACCCCTTCACCACCACCAGCGGTTTCAATCGCGCCACTTTACGGGCAATCCCTGCACCGACGACGGTTTCCACCACCGCATCGACATCTTTATATGCTGACGGAGCCTCTTCGGCCAGACCAGCCATCGAGTGCGCTCGGATATGAATACCCTTACCTTCCAACTCTTTGCGCAAATCCTCACCCCAGACAGTCTTCTTGGCTTGACGGCGGCTCATCGTTCGGCCTGCCCCGTGGCAGGATGATCCAAAGGTGCGCTGCATGCTTTCCTCGGTTCCTACCAGCACCCATGATGCTGTTCCCATGCTGCCCGGCACCAGCACCGGCTGGCCGATTTTTTTGTATTCGTCCGGCAATCCCTTGGAATTGGGGCCAAAAGCTCGGGTTGCGCCCTTTCGATGGACACAAACTTTCATCCGTTTGCCATCGATTTCGTGCGTTTCGATTTTGCCCATATTGTGAGCGATATCATAAACCTGGTGCAAATGAAAATGCCCCTTGCCCGCAAATATCTCTTCGAAAGAGCGGCGCGCCCAATGCGTCAACACTTGTCGATTGACAAAGGCATAATTGGCCGCACAGCGCATCGCAGCCAAGTAATCTTGACCCTCAGGGGAATCCATCGGCGCACAGACCAACTCCCGGTCGGGCAACTTGATTCCGTAACGCCCCACCGCACTTTGGAGTGAGCGCACATAATCGGAACAAACCTGATGCCCAAATCCACGCGAGCCAGTATGAATTTGCAAGGCCAGATTACCCTTCGTTAATCCCATGGCATTAGCTGCTTCTAAATCACAAACTTCATCGACGATATCTACTTCGATGAAATGATTGCCGCCCCCCAGCGTGCCCACTTGTGGACGGCCGCGTTTTTTCGCCCGGGCGCTGAGGGCGCTTGGGTCTGCGCCCCTCAGGCAGCCTCTATCCTCGGTGCGGCGCACATCTGCCTGAGTGGCATATCCGTTCGACAAAGCCCATCGCGATCCTTCAACGCAGAGACGCTCCAATTCCTTCTCGCTCAAGCGCAAGTGCCCGCTTTGCCCCACACCGCTGGGGCAGTTCTTGTTTAAGGTTGTGGCCAGATCATCGAGATAGGATTTTGCCTCTTCGTGCACGATTCGAGAACCAAGCAGGCGCACGCCGCAATTAATATCGTAGCCGATAGCCCCCGGGGAAATGACTCCTGTGGGGTAACGCGTAGCCGCCACACCCCCAATCGGGAATCCGTAGCCCTGGTGCATATCCGGCATAACAACAACGCGCCCCACCAGCCCCGGCAAGGTCGCTGCGTTGACGGCCTGCTCCAACGACTTATCACCCATGGCCTGCTCGAGCAACTCATCGGAGACAAAAATCCGCACCGGCACACGCATATCCCCTCGGAAACTGGTCGGAATCTCCCATTCGTAATCTCTGATTTTCTTCAAATCTCTAATTGCAACCATAATCCACCTCCATTCGAACATTCAAACGTCAAACACAATATTCACTTCCAATCCTCGTTCCGTTGGGCGAATTTCCAATTGATGAAACGTCACCGCTGATACCCTTATCACGATGCTCGATCAGCGCCCCGTCGGCCCTGTGACCGGTCTCCTGACCGAGTCACCTATACATCGAACACAATATTCACTTCCAATCCTCGTTCCGTTGGGCGAATTTCTAATTGATGAAACGTCACCGCTTTGATACCCTTATCATGATGCTCGATTAGTGCCCCGTCGGCCCGAACTTCGAGCACGGTTGCGTCAAAATCGAGCTGATATTCATCGAAACCGATATTGTCATTCTCCCCATAGAACAGCAACTCGGAGAGAAAATCTACCAGCAGGGCTTCGCGGTCATCAAAAGGGATTTCGAATTCTCGGCTCACCCGC
>JAYELX010000542.1:0-7211 GCA_034717875.1 Chloroflexota bacterium
GGAGGCCTCGTCCGGTCGCACGGTTGAAATCGATCCTCACTTGCCCCGGCAGATGAATCTATTCCCCGAGACTAATCCACTGCTCGAAGAACTTGGGAAACTTGATATCAACGCGCTTTCTCCCATAGAAGCTTTGAACAGGCTTTACGAGTGGCAGAAGAAATTTATAGGAGGAAATTGAAGTTGAGGCCCTCTGGGTGGGGTTTTTATATCGATTCCGGCAATCTAAGAACAGCATGAATCTCGTAAACCATCACGGGTTTTTGTCGTCCCTTGACTTGAAATTCGCCGACTTCTTCCACTTCCACCCATCTTTCAACCCGATTATATACACTCTGACTAATCAAAATTTGGCCCCCATTAGCCAACCCTTGCAAACGCGCTGCCAGATTGACTGTGTCGCCAATGGCGGTGTATTCCAGTCGCTGTTGGCTGCCGATATTGCCTATAATAGCCCGCCCGGTGTGAATACCAATACCATAGTGGAGTAAGACCTCATCTGAATCAATGGCATTGTTTTGCATCTTCAAGGCTGCGCGGATAGCTTGCAGAGCGTGATAAGGTTGCGGCAGCGGCGCGTTGAATAACGCCATCAACCCATCACCGATAAATTTATCCACTGTGCCCCCATAGGCAAAAACGGCTTTTGTCATGCCATTTAGGCAGGCGTTCAAAATTTCGACAACCCTGCGCGGAGGCGTTTTCTCGGCAAAGGACGTAAAATTGCGTATGTCGGTAAAGAGAACTGTTATTTCTTGCTCCCGCGCTGCACTCAACTCCATCGCCTCTGGACTGGCGACGATTTCATTCACGATGGTTGAAGGCACATAACGACCAAATAGCTCAGTAACACGGCGGCGGCGATTTTTTTCCAGGATGAAATCTCCTGCTATTCCAGCGATAAAACTCAATCCCAAACTGAGTGTTGGATAGACTAAGTCAAGCACCAAACCACGATCGAAGGCAAAAAAAGCGGAGAGCCAATAGCCGCCTCCAATCAGCGCTACAATCGGCAATCCCCACAAGGGGCGTATTCGAGGCAGCATGAAAGCGACCACCAGCGCAAACCCCAGAATCACAGCGACATCACTAATCAATGATTGCTCATGCAAGAAGCGGTGGTGCAAAATGGTGTCGATTATATTAGCCTGAATCTCGACCCCGGCCATTTCCTCTCCGCTGTGGGAGGTGGGAACAGAGTGTACGTCCCCTCCCCCCGTGAGGCTCATTTGTCCCACCAGCACGATCTTATCTCGGAACATATCGGCGGGAATTTTCCCTGACAGCACATCCACATAAGAGACCTGAGTAAAGGTATTCGGCTCGCCGGTGAAATTGATCGTCATGCGTGCCCATTGATCCACTGGAACGCGCAAAGAGCCCGCCTTGACAACCCCATTTTCAAATTTCTCGGCAGGATTGGGAGATATACCCAGATACTTACGAATAATTTGCAAACTCATGGCTTCGAACACTAAATCATTTTGTTGAATGAGCAAAGGAACCCGACGGACGACACCATCGGGATCGGGTAATACATTGGCTGTACCTAAACCAGCGGCTGCTGATTGCAATTCGGGAGGGGGTGAGATGAGTGTTCGAGCTTGAATGATCCCATGTCCAGATTGATCGGGTAACACGCCGAGAAGCACAAAGACAACATTCCCTGAATGCTTTGCTGAATCCGGCAAGGCTGGATCGCTGATCTCATCGAAGAGAATATCCATCCCTATCACGCGGGCTTGTCCCAGCTTCTCGATAAGCTGGGTATGGAGGTTGTGAGGCCAGGGCCAGGTACCAAACTCGGCCATGCTGGCATCATCAATAGCAACGATGACAATTTCGTAGCCCGGCGAGGTGTCGCCATGTAAGAAATCAGTACTGCTGGTCTTCCAAGTGTGAATTAAGCCTGCCCACCGAGCTATAGACAGCGATAAACCAATACCGAGGATTAAGCATATTCTCAATAAATGTGCTCTAGAGGACACTCTTTTTCTGGTAGGAGCCTGGTTTTCAGGTGTTTCCATACGCGTTCCCTGTAAGAATTTTATTCATCGGGTTGTCTTCTTGTCAATGTGACCTGGCAGGATTCCAGAGGTATTTTATTTAAGCTGGATAATGGTTCGTGAATCCTGCCAGGTGCTGGAACTATCTCCCTATATTGACATTGATCTTTTAGTCATCGTCGCTGTCGCTGTCGCCGCCGTCACTGTCGCTATCGCTGTCGCCGCCGTCGCCACCATCGTCGCTACCATCGTCGCCACCATCGTCGCCACCATCGTCGCCACCGTCGTCGCCACCATCGTCGCCACCATCGTCGCCACTGTCATCGTCACAGTCGTCGCCACCGTCGTCGCCACCATCGTCGCCACCATCGTCGTCACCGTCGTCGCCACTGTCATCGTCACAGTCGTCGCCACTGTCGTCGCCACCATCGTCGTCACCGTCGTCGCCACCGTCGTCGCCACCATCGTCGCCACTGTCGTCGCCACCATCGTCGCCACTGTCATCGTCACTGTCATCGTCACCATCGTCGCTACCGTCGTTGTCATCTTCAGTATCAGCATCGTCATCTGTATCGTCGGGCGTAGGCGACGCATCAGGGGAGATTTCACCTGGTTCAGCCGGTGCTGGCGATTCGCTAGGCTGCACGGAAGTAGTTTGACCAGCCTCAACTTTTTCTGTTGAACCTTGGGCCGTCACATCAACCACGCCTTCTGAAACACCCACCTGAGTAGCGCCGTCTTCAGCTACATCTACGATAAATTCGGTTCCACGAACAGCTGTAACTGCTGTGGGTGTTTCAATCTCGTAACGGGAACCGGGATCCAACAATCGCTCGACACGATTGAGTGTTTGCCCCCACCATTGATTCAGCAATATAACTTTGTTAGTGCCATCCTTGTGGGTACTCAATTTAGAGACTGTGATGGCCGTGTTAGGAAATAATGCCGTCTGACTGCCATCGAAAAAAGTGAGCGTTACAGATGAAGAATCGCCGGTGTAAATGTTGTCGCCATCTTCGAGTATCGTATTGTTCGTTGCGGGCTGCCACTCAGAGCTTCCGGCTGCCTGTACATTGACCACGCCGACAATATCGGTTAAAAATGCAGTCTGAGGCCTTGTCTCTACAGGCTTGGATTGGAGGAGAAAACTGCCTCCGATAATTAAAATGAGCACTACAGCTAGTGCGGCTAATGGAAGTACAAATATTTTCTTCATGGTTATCTCCTTATTTTTATAAAAATTGTGCTTTCGTTTCGTATAACGTCTATGAGGGGATGGGGATACGGCTTGGCTATGTCTTTTTTTAGCCGACGCTGCTAACATGCGCTGTTTTCCAGCGTGATAAGCAGTGTGACTGGCAACTGGACGAGGAGTGTTCTTTACCTTCAGAGCCATCTCCAGCAAGGGGCGTAAATCGTCGGCATGTTGGGGATATTGATCCAAGCAGGAATCAAGGGTAGCTTGTTCCTCTCGAATCATCCTCAAACATTTATCGAGAATATCATTGAATTTATTCCATGCCATGTTTCAAACTCCACTTATCGAACGTTGTATCGAAGATGCAGATCATCCCGCTTTCATTTACTGGTTGACATTTATGATATAGTCGCCGAATTTTGTGCTTGTGGAATGCAATCGAATAAATCCGAAGCTGGTCTGCAAAATTCACCTGCGTGGATTGGAATTCTCAACCGACGAAGGTCTGTTTGGCAAGGCAGCCTCGATTTCAATCGAATGTCTCCGTCCGAACATAAAAATTTTTGACTATTACACATTGTCTGATTAAAAACCGCTTCATATTGTATAACGAGAAAACAAGTTATGGATACGGGTATTGGAAAAAGTCAAGTACCTTTGGCATCATTTTCGAAAGCACGGCGCAACGCAGCCAGGCCTCGGTGCTGTAATGATTTAATCGCGCCAACGGTTTTCCCCATTAACTGGGCCACTTGTGCATTGCTATGACCTTCGATAAATTTGAAAATAATGACATTCTGTTGATCTTTGGTGAGTTGCTGCAATTTTCCACTTAATCTTTTTAAATCCAATGCTGTATCTGCGTATTCTTCGGGGGTTACTGTGTTTGCGGCTAATTGCTCGTCCAGGGGAGATTGCTTCTCACGTTCGACTCGCCGGTAGTAGTCAATAACCAAGTTGTGGGCAATTGTATACAACCACGCCAGAATTGGTTTCCCTCGATAGGTGAAACGATCAATTCGCTCCACCAGACGCACAAAAACATCACTAGTCAGATCGTCAACGTCAAGTGGATTATTGACGCGGTAGCTGATATAGCGATAAATTGGCGGCTGACAACGATCATATATTTCAGCAAAGGCAGTAGGATCACATTTTTTGGCGCGCTGTATCAAAACTTGTTCAGAGTCAATCCGGGTCATAGTGTACTTCCTGTCAATTTTTTCACTGGTACTCTAATTCTAAGTGAATAGTTTTATTTTACAATGGTTCTTAAGGTTACTTCATAAATAAAGCCCCGCTCTCTTCAAGAGAGCGGGGCTTTTTGATACTCGCTTAAGCTGACTTTTTAAATATGTGCGATCGGAATACTAAAGTAAAAGGTTGTACCCATTTCGTACTCACTATCGAACCAGATTTCCCCTCCCTGCATCTCGACAAGGTTTCTGGTGATATTCAACCCCAGGCCGGTACCAGGCGCAGTGCTCGTTTTTGGATCTTCGGAACGGAAGAATTTTGTGAAGATTTGGGCTTGATCTTCAGGACTGAGGCCGATGCCGTTATCCTCGACGGAAATGCGGACTACCTCAGCAGAGTCTTCTGCCCGAATGGTGATTTTTCCATCCGTGGGGGTATACTTATTCGCATTGCTGACTAGATTGATCAGCACTTGCACCAGGCGGGTACGGTCACCCCACACAGCAGGCAGCTCATCCGGAATTTGTAAAACCAAACTTTGTGATTTTTGATCCAGGTTGTTGCGCTGCGCTCGGACGACTTCATCGACGATCTCAGCGATATCTATAGCTTTGAAATCTAAACGAAGACGCCCCGCTTCTATGCGCGAAATGTCGGCCAAGTCAGACACCAATTTGGTCATTCGGTTTACGTTGGAACGTATCGTTCGAAGGAAGTCTTCTTGCCCCTCGCTGACCTCGCCCATAGCCCCCTTAAGCAACAAATCTGTGTAGCCGCGGATCGAAGTCATCGGGTTTTTTAGTTCATGAGCGATAAATGATACAAACTCGCTTTTTGCCACATCCGCTTCCCGAACTTGGTTAAAGAGTTGAGCGTTGGCAATGGCGATAGCGGCGTGATCGCTCAAACGGGAAATGAATTCCTGGGTGTCCGCAGCCAACGGATCTTCGTTTCGGCTTTCCAACATCAGCACGCCGATTACTTGCTCTTCTCGGCGAATTGGGTAGATTATTTGGGTTTGCATTCCCTGTAGAAGGTTGTGTTGGTGCTCATTTTTCGCGATTTGAGATCGCTTGAAAATTCGAGTAGAAGCCTCTCCCACAGAAGTTCGAAGCTCCGGGATTCTTTCGAGCGGAAGCAATGATTCACGATAAGCGTCTAATTCGTGGGTATATCCCTGATCTGCTACGATTTCAACACCATCATCCTTGATTGATCCGACTAATCCGGCATCGGCTCCTGATTGGCGCATGGCCCAATCCAGGGTGATGCGCATAGCGCGCTGGATATCTAGGCTGGCGTTCAGTTCACGATCAATGCGCTGCATGACCGAAAGCTCATCGACGCGATCTGCCAGTTGCTGGTCGGTGAGAGTATAAAGGCGAGTATTTTCTAAAGCAACTGCTGCCTGACTGGCAAAAGCAGTCAGCAGGCTTTTATCATCAGCACTAAACGGGAAACCATCGCGCCGGTTGATAACTTCGATGATGCCGATGGTGCGGTCTTGAACGATCATGGGGACGAGGAGCATAGCCTGGGTCTGGAAGCCGGTTTGTTGGTCTGGTTCTTGTGCCCATTTGGTCGTGTTGGAAACATCATTGATTATGGCACTTTTACCCGACATGGCCGCTTTACCCGCATGACCGCTTCCAGCCGGCAGACGCTTCCCGATGAGGTCTGCGGCCACAGGGCCTGTGACGACTTCGAAGATCAAATCATTGCTTTCTTCGTCGACGAGGAATAAGGTGCCTGCTTCACAATTGATAATATCGACAGCGCTTTCCAGTATCTGGTTCAGGAGATAGGAGAGATCTAGTGTTGAAGTTAGATTGCGACTGATTTCGTTGAGCAGACTTAATTGTCGTGCTCTGCGTTCGGTTTCGTTCAGCAATTGAGTCTTTACGATTGCGCCGGCAGCTTGATCGGCGATGGATTGCAAGAGATTGATATCTTCGTTGGAATATGTCGTTGACGGATCGCGGCTGGCTAAACTGAGGCTGCCAATAGTGTCGGCTCCAGCATTGAGGGGTACTCCCATCCAGGCATACAGTTTTTCCACCATTGGGAATAAGCCTCTCCCACGGCAGGCTTTTTCATAGTTGTTGGTGATGATTGGTTGACGTGTGTGTACAATTTCTTGGGCTAAGCCTTGTCCTTTTTCAACGGATATGTTTTCATGTTCTAACATGCGAAGATCGTTTTCCAGGTAAAAGGCATATTTGTAGGTGTCGTATTCAGCATTGTGCAGCAAAACCCAAAAATCTCGGATTGGAATTATGTTGTTCGTCTGAGCGTAGACCAACTCAAGAATGTCATCGAGCCGAGGGGTGACGTTGATGCCCTGGGTGACTCGCATGAGCGTATTCATCTCGTTGACGCGGCGTTCCAAATCTGCGACAATTTGGGCGCGTTCAATGGTGATAGCAGCTTGTTTGCTCAAACCAGAAAGGAAATCCAGATCTTGATTGGTATATGGATTCCCCGACTGACGCCAAGATAAAGTCATGAAACCGAGTAATTGATGCCCCCGTCCCATAAGAGGAGCGAGTATTTGCGCTTCTAATAGCGCAATGCGTGCTTTTTCAGGTTGCAATGCTGCAGGTAATTCCTTGTTGCTACCCAATGTTAAAAAGGATTTGCTGCGGGATAGTGTTTGGGGAAGCACACTATTGAAAGCGAATCTGAGATCGGTAGTGGGTTGCCCTCTTTCATCTTTAGTAGCTAGATAATACTCGCTCAAAGAGTCGTGGAGAAAAATATGCAGATGTGACGGGGCCAGACTTTTATCTATACACTGACGTAATAAATTG
>JAYELX010000543.1:0-7192 GCA_034717875.1 Chloroflexota bacterium
AAACCGCGGCAAGATTGACTACAGTACAAGTCGGATTCATCCGACTTAAGCTTTCGCTTTGCGTGCCTTTGGCAAGACAAGGATTTCAATCCTTGTCAGGGTTGACGCATGGCAAAATGCCTCGTTTACAAAAGCATCTAAAACGGAAGATTCTAAAGTTGATTCTTCACTGAAATGAATCATGACTAAAAACCTTAGTGTACTTGGTGTCCTTAGTGGTTTCATTCAGTTTGCTCCCGATGGCGAAAATATCATTACAAAAAATCTGCTTGACTAGCGGAAAACGTACCAGCCCGTACATCGCGCCGCGGACGGTGGGGTTTGGTTCATAACCATAATCTTGGATGGATTCCAGCCAAACGTGAGCTTGAAATCCGCTGGCGCGCAGTGCCTTTTTTAGGCTCTTTGGTGTTTGCTCGTTGACGTGGACGTGAGCATAAGCCCACCGCTGCCGCGGGTCATTGGGCAGCTCAGCTCCGCGTAGACACTGGAAAGCCCGATAGAGTGGATAGCCCCATTGGTAATAGCATAAGTTAGGCATGGTGTGAACGATGAGCCGCCCGCCTGGCTTGAGCACGCGCCACACTTCGTCCAGGGTTGATTTCAACGCCTCGGGGTGCAGGTGCTCTACAATGTCCAGCATAAAGGCGGTGTCGATGCTGTTTGTTGCAAAAGGTAGAAATTGGGACTCGGTTTGCTGAAAGGCCAGGGTTGTATCAGAGTCGGAAGCTATTGTATTTGCAAGTTTCAGGGCTGCTGGGGCGTAATCCAATCCCCAGGTGATCGCTCCCCGGCGTGCACAGTGGAGGGCCAACTCGCCGCGCCCGCAGCCAATATCGAGTATGCGCTGGCCCTGTTGCGGTGCTGCCAGTTCCAGTGGCCGTGCGAGCCGTTTGGGCAGCTTTTCGCCCCGGTCAGCGGCGAACTCGATGTGCCCGTCGCATTCTGTCAGATAATATTCTTGGGAATAGGCTTCAGGGGAGATGATTTTTTGTTCACGTCTCCTTTCTCCAACTTTCTGGTGGCTGGCCTCCAGAATATAAAATCCATGATTCCCTTTCTGACGATGAAAATCAAGTTGGGCGGTTTTTTGCGCTAACTTGATGGCTAATCCAGGTTTGATATATTGGAGCAGGCGCAGGGCCAGATACCAGCAACGATAATTAGGCCCATTCCAGGGATGCACGACAGCGGTGAGATTGTTTTGCTCGAAAAGTGATCTTATTTTTTGAGCCGTGTACCCTAATCTACGCGTGTGGCCCCATTTTTTGCTGATCCACCGGGTCAGAAATGGTGGATTGAGGCGGATGTGCTGGCTGGGGGTAGTGATGAGGATTCTCCCCCCGGGGGCAAGTGTGCGTTTCAATGATCTCGCAAAGGCAGCATCATCTTCGATATGCTCGATTACGTCCAAGGCGTAAATTTGGTCGAATGTGTCAGCATCAAAGGGAAGTTGGTTGGCGTCGGCCTGTATGTATTCTATGCCGGATTTGCCCGCATCGGGAGCGATATCAACACCGACACGCATTGCAGCTTTCAGGTGACTCAAGAAAAATCCGTCCTGGCAGCCTGCGTCCAAAACGCGGCCGCTGCTGGTTGGAATTTCTAATAATTCGAGCATGGCCTGACGATAAGCTGAACCGAGGCGGGTTGATGAGTTGTTGTGAGATCGAAGAGCATTTTCGAACGTGGTCGTTAACGATGCGGCCACGTTTTTCCAGTTGTAGGAATTAATAACCGACTCTCTGGACGCTTTCCCCAACCGTTCCCGTTCTTTGGGATGCTCCAGCAAATGGCGCATGGCTTGGGATAGGGCTTGCACATTTCCCGGGGAGACGAGATAGCCATTGTGCTGATGCTCGATTACCAGCGCAACCCCGCCCAACTGGCTGGCTATCACCGCACTGCCGCAGCTCATCGCTTCGAGCAATACGGTCGGCAGCCCGTCAATGTTGCCGTATTTATCTCGAATCGAAGGCAGAACGAAGACGAGGGCCGCGGCCATGAAATTAGGCACTTCGTCCCAGGGAATCCGGCCGGGCAAGAAGACTTGCTTCTGAAGCCCCAGCGTAATGACCAAATCAATCAACGAAGGCCGCAAAGGCCCATCGCCGCCGATGATTAAACGCGCCTTTGGAAAATCTGGCCCGATTTTTGCCCAGGCGCGGATAAGCAGGGCGAAGCCTTTTTTCGGCACCATACGCCCCAATGCGGCTACGATAGTTTCGTTTCGGTTGTTGGGTTTGTTTTGGAAGATGGTCGGGTCTGCACCCCAGGGTAGAAGTTGAACATCTGAGGCCCCGAGGGCGATGGCTGCATATCGGAGTTCTGGGCTGCAAGCTGTAACAGCGGCCGCCCGGCGGATGACCCACCGCGCCACCGCCGCGAAGGCACAGTTGCGACTGGTAACGTAGATGTCGGAGCCGTGCAGACTGATTACAAACGGAATCCTCCTCAATTTGGCCACTATCATCGCAGCCGGACCATTGGGCAGCACCCAATTAACATGAATGATTTGCGAATTCTGCCGCCGCGTAATTTTCATCAGTTTGATAAATTCTGCCAGCAGAAAAAATGGCAGCAGCACGTATGCCAGAGGACGCAAGCGCACATCTGCCTTCAGCGCACGCGCATGACCCATGATATGCAGCCGCTCCGGCCAGATGTAGCGGAAGCGATGCACCTGTACATTTTTTGTGTTTTTGGGTTGTACGCGGGGATCGTGAGGGGCTACGATTTGAACGTTGTGCCCCAATTTCGCCAGATGCTCACTGATAGATTGCACAAACGGGGCCGTGCCATCGCCGGGGAAACGGGGGTAGGAGCTGGTTAGTATTGTGATGCGCATATTGCGTTTTTTTACGGGTGCGCTTATTTCGAAAAGCTCCCGAGACAGATAAAGTCATCGGGAGCTTCGAAGATTGGGCTTTTTGCGTTGTGATGGTATCTTCTAAAAAAGTAGGGGTGGCGTTTCAAATCGGATCGCTTCGCTTTGCGTACTTTGCTTTGCCACACGGTGTGCGCCCATCTGGCGTGCCTACGGCACGGTATGATGTGCATACGCATGTGTACTTTTGGTACACCAAGTGGATGCACACCGTGTGGCGTATCGTTGGCAAGCGGATGAGTACGCGAACTGCTGCGCTTATCCGCTAATCCGTTTTGCATCCGCTGACTGGTTGGTACGTTTCAAAATCCTTCCCCGAATTATTGAGATGATACTTGCGATGCTTTAGAGACGTTCTTCCGCGCCAACCGGCAGCATGGCAAAACCGGTGATGACTTTGGGGTAGAAGTCGGTCGATTTTTGAGGCATTTTCTCTCCGACTTGTGTGCATGCCGTGACCTGTTCAATGCGAGTGGCGTTGAGAATGAACAGGAAAGCTGTTTTTTCTGCGCCGACTTGATCGTAGCCCATATCCGGCTCGCGGAGATATTCGATATTTTCTTTATTGTCGATTTTTTCTGCGCTGATGCCCATGACATGCTCTAACAAAAGTTTATGCAAGATGCTGACATCCAATTCTTGCCAGACTTGCACGCGGTCGGGGGCGAGTTCTTCCATAATGGATTTGTCTTCCAGGTTCAATAGGTAGAAGCCATCATTCGTGGCTAAGCCAATGCGGCCAACTTTGCCCAGGGATTCTGCCATTTTGGCTTCCAGCGCTGGTCGGTCGGCTGCTTCTTCGACTGCGAAGTATTTTTTCGCCTTTTCTACCACCTCGGCGGCGGAGATTTTGTCGTAACCGAAAATCAAGCGGTGTGTGGGCAAAATCGTCAGGCCGGGGTTGCTCATGCTGACCATGGCGGTCATGCGGTAATTGAACCCCGCGTTTACGGGCGCGTCGGGATATTTCTGACGTTGTTCTGTGCGGTAATTCAGGGCTGTTTCATAGCGATGGTGACCGTCGGCGATGATCAGGTTTCGCTTGGGTTTCATCGCGGCAATTACAGCGTCGAGTGTTACTTCGTCCGTGACTACCCAGATTTTGTGCAACACATCTTTCTCGTGCAGCTCTTTGGCTTCGATGTCTGCGTCTCGGTCGATTGCCTGCGCCAGAATGGTATCGATTTCGTTCTCTGGATCGGGATAGAGCATGAAGATGTTGCCGAAATATGTCGCCGTGGCACGTGTCAGGTTGAGACGATCTACTTTGGGGCCGGCGTGGGTGCGCTCATGGGGCAGGACAATGCCCTCATTGAACTCGGCCAATTCGAAGGCGTTGATGAATGCCTTACGGGTTACGATTCCCCCATCAGGCAGAGGGAATTGTTGATGGTAAACATACAAAGCGGGTTTATCTTCCCGGGTTAGAATGCCCTCATCAAGCCATTTGGTCAAGAATTCATTTGCGCGTGAATAAACGTTGTTTTCGTCATTATCAGCATCGAAATCTTTGCCCTTGATGATGCGAGTGACGTTGTAATCGCTGAGGGCGTAGTATTTATCCTGAAGCCCGTGGCGAACCCGGTCATAAGGCTGGCTGATGACGTTATCGATATTATCGAAATTTTCCTGGTTATAGCGTATGCCGCTAAAGGGTTTGATATTTGCCATAATTCCTCCAGATTTATTGTAATTACCCACCCCTGACACAATTTATTTGCTAATCCACGTAGGTGGATTTCGCACACCAGCCTCGAATTTATTCGATGGTGCGTACTTTGTATGCACGCTGCTGGCGAAATCAACCTGCGTCGGTTGGCGGTGAAATTGTTTGCTAATCCACGCAGGTGGATTTTGCAGAACAGCCTCGAATTTATTCGATGGCGTGGTGGTGGGGGATGGATGTGGGAAGTGACGGTTAAGATTTATTTGCTAATCCACGTAGGTGGATTTCGCATCCCAGCCTCGAATTTATTCGATGGCGTGGCGGGGGGTGATGGATGTGGGGAGTGAACGGTTACGATTTATGTACTCAGCGCGCTGATAACTTTTTGAGCAGCGACTTCACCGACGCGTTTTTTCGCTTCAATGGTGCCAGCCCCAATGTGGGGAGAGCCGATAACCTCATTGAGGCTATGCAGCTTGTGCCCTTTGCTGGGTTCCGCGGCGTAAACGTCCAGGGCCGCGCCAGCCACTTTCCCGGATTGGATGGCTTTGTAGAGGGCGTCTTCGTCCAGTGTCCCGCCGCGTCCACAATTGATGATACAAACGCCGTCCTTTACCTTCTCGAAGGCATTGGCGTCAAGGATATTGTGCGTGGATTCTTTATGAGGCACGTGTAAGCTGATGTAGTCGGAGCGGGCGAATAATTCATCTAGCGAGACGAACTCAACGCCTTTTGCTTCTTTCTCGCCATAATAATAGGAGATTACAGTCATGCCCATGGCATTAGCGCGTTGAGCAACGGCCAAGCCAATCCGGCCAGGGCCGATGATGCCCAGAGTCTTTCCGGCGAGCTCGTTGCCCAAAAAAGATTTCTTGGCCCATTCTCCCGCTTTCATGGACACGGTCATTTGGGGAATGCGGCGCGCAAGCGCAAACAGATAACCGATAGTGAGTTCGGCTACTGCGTCTGTTGATGCGCTGGGTGTGTTGAGTACCTCAATCCCTTTGGACTGGGCGTACTCGACGTCGATATTGTCGAGACCAACACCCGCTCGGACAATGGCTTTCAGGTTTATTGCCTTGTCTATGGCCGCTTTGCGCACTTTGGTTCGGCTGCGGACGACCATGCAATGGTATTCGGGAATCTCTGTTAGCAGTTCTTCCGCAGTGATATCTGAATGGTCAACCACCTTGATGCCGGCTTCTGCGATAGTTTCGAGTGCATCGGGGTCAGTAGGGTCGCAAATAAGTACTTTCATTTTTTTTACCTCGTTTATAAGTTTATGGTAGTGGCAAAGGTAACCATTCACACCCCTGTTTCCCAAAGGATAGTGAAGGTGTCCCCACCGAACGCCCCCGCTCGGTCAGGCAACCCCAGGTTATGCTTCGCGAAGACCATCGCTATCCCGTGGATAAGAATAATTTGCTAGGGGGAGTGAATAATTACTGGCAAAGAAGTAAGTCATAGCGAAAGGTGACTGTCACCTGCATAACCGATCACTTGCCATCTAACTATTACCAGTTTAGATGTATTTTTAAAGCCCAAGAATGTCTTCGATTTGCGCTGTGATCCATTTAGCGTCGTCGAGGGTTAGATCGCCCATGTGGGCGATACGGAAACATTTTTCCTTCAATGGGCCATAGCCGTTGGAGATGGCAGCCCCGCGTCGGCCTAAGGCATCGTTGAGTTCGGCAACGTTGATGCCGCGTGTATTCTTTACGTTGCTCACGGTCGGCGAGAGATAGTTTTCATCGGAGAACAGGTCAAAGTATTTACGCGCCCAATTTTGAACG
Source organism: Chloroflexota bacterium (assembly GCA_034717875.1). Lineage (GTDB taxonomy): Bacteria > Chloroflexota > Anaerolineae > Anaerolineales > UBA11858 > JAYELX01. The sequence continues at coordinate 6,347 of JAYELX010000543.1, forward strand.
TGGGAGGCCATCTCTTCGTGCCGCTTCCAATGGTTTTCTAGCCCTTCGACGACAAGAATATCATCCAGTTGGGTGTTGAGTGCTTGAATGAGACTGACAGCAGGCGTGGCCGGGGTTTGGTGCTTCTCGTATTTCCTGTCCATTTGCTCGTAGGAGAAGTAGTAACCGCGATCGGGAATTTCTAAAGCGCGTTCCCTGGCTCGGTCACTTACCGCACAAACAGTCAGCCCTGGGGGTAGAGCGAAGCATTTTTGCACACCGGCCAGACAGACGTCCAATCCCCACTTATCGAACTCTATCTTGGCGCCTGCCATGCTGCTTACGGCGTCCACAAGGATTAAAACATCGGGATATTTCTCATGAACTAGTTCGGCGATTTTATCAACGGGGTTTAATAGGCCGGTTGAGGTCTCATTTAATACCACGGTTATGGCATCATATTCTCCGTTGGCGAGGGCCTCATCTACAATTTTGGGAGTGATGGCTTGACCCCATGGGACTTCTACCGTGTCGCAGGGAATACCATTCGCGGCGGTGATGGTATGCCATCGCTTGGAAAAGGCTCCGTTGATAGTGTTGAGTATTTTCTTTTTCGAAGCCTGACGAATCGAACCCTCCATCATGCCAGTTGATGAGTTTGTGTAGAGATAAACGCGCTGCTTCGTGTAAAGAAATTTTTGAAGCTTGTCAGTGACGTTTTCTTGAAGTGCGGCATACTCCTTCGAGCGGTGGTGGAGTATTGGGGCTGCTTGTGCCTCCAGAATGCTATCCCGCACGTGTGTGGGGCCTGGGGTAAAAAGTTTTTTATACATTAATACCTCCTGTGTGGATTAGGTGATTAGGATG
>JAYELX010000544.1:0-7155 GCA_034717875.1 Chloroflexota bacterium
AAGTCTGGCTTGTTCATAATAATTTTTCGATACAAGGATCTGACCTGGCTTTGCCATACTCATAACTCTGGCAGATATGTTGATGCCATCTCCCCAATAGTTTTCACGATCGTCAAAGTCAACCTCCTTGATTACTGGGCCCAGGTTAATCCCTATTCGCACTTTGAACGGCATAGAATCTTTTGGATTTGCGTTATGTAAATTGTTGAGTTTTCCAAAATTTAGGGCCGTTTCTAGTGCAGTAGGAATATCCGAAAAAGTTAGTGCGCCTCCATCTCCAGCCGGACTCCACATCCGATCTTGATAATTATTCCGTCCTTCTGGGATAGCCTTTTGAAGCATATCGATGAAGTTTTGAATAACTCTGATTTTCTCGGAATCAGGCTCGATTAATGAGAATTTAACTATATCGATTGTTAGGATAGGTTTTGCTTCAAGGTCCATTGGTGTTCCTCTTTTAGTGCGGGTTTATTTTATACTAGTCGAAAGGCCTCATTCGCCTCGGTCACGTCAAAGTCTATGGCGTTAGACCGAACCTCATGGTTTTTAACTTATTCAAAATGCTCTTCCTGCAGACGAATTCAGATAGGACTAAAGAGATAGTATAAATATGCCAAAGAACATATAGTACTGGAGGGTTAATGATTATATATTGGGATTAAAAATAATAGCTTACAGAACTGCAAGGAACTGTCGTTTTGAAAGTAGAAATTCACGATTTGACCAGAAATGTGGCTGAGATTTCCAAATCTCGCTGTTACGTGATGCGGATGCACGCAAAGTGATAGAAATCATGGCTACGTAGATGCACTGAGTCGTCTTTTTAGGAGGAATTGACACAGCGGTCGCACGGTCAGGAAACCGGCTCCAGCGGGGAGCGGCTGGCTATGAGATGTTTGGGAGTTGGGGAATGATTCAGTGCATATCTGCTGGTGATGGAGGCGATTCTAGCGAGGAGATTGGTTCTGGTTCTCCAAGTATGGGGGTGGGATGCAGGATGTGAACGTCCAGCAGGGCGGTGAAGGTAGCGACGATCTCGCGGCTGCGCCAATAAAGCATTGATCTGCGCCGGTAGATGCGTTGATTTGCTGGAATGCCTGTAGCGATAACCCCCAATTTATTGCAGATGTACAAAGCGCGATCCAGATGAAAATCTTGGGTGACCAGAATGGCTGATTCAACTTGGAAGATGTCACGGGCGCGATAGCAAGTATCGTAAGTACGTCGCCCGGCGTAGTCCATGACGATAGCGTCCGCGGGGACATCCAGGCTGAGGGCGTAATTTTTCATAGCGACAGGTTCGTTATAATCTTCGAAGCTATTGTCCCCGCTCATCAGTAGCTTCTCGACTTTGCCCGCGAAATATAATTCCGCCGCGGTGGCAACGCGGTCACGCAGCACCGGGGTAGGGGAGCCATCACGCCACAGTCCCGCCCCAAACACGATTGCCACAGGCTGCGGGTTGACGTTCTCTACTGAACGCGTCAGTAATTGGGCGTGGTGAGATGTGATCAGCCGGGGACTTAGGAGAAGAATTAGCCCGCAAAGGGTGAAAGTCAGGATTAATTTGAAGAACATTTTGGCGTTTTTTTCGAGGTGTCGATATACATTAAAACTTGGTTTGATATATCTTTGGGCGAGAGTTCATCGGTGTTGATACGCAGGTCGGCATGGCTTATGGCGTGATGTAATCGTCTGAGTTGTTCTTGGTACTCCTTGCGTTTCCAGTTGAACCCTTTTCTTTTTTTTGTGAGCGGGAATGAAACTTCAAGAAAAATTAATATGTCTGGGTTGACGATTTTCTGCCACATGGAGGGGACGTGGGAATGTTCTTGGGCAATGTGGTGGGTTTTGTAGCCGCGTTTCCTCAACCTGCTGACAAGTTCAGATTTGCCAGAACCACAAACACCGACAACACCGATAGTGAAGTTTGTTGGTTTCATGTTATATCATTATGGGTGAGGAATGATTTGATCTTATTTCAGGCGGTTGGGTACTTTGGGAGTATGTTGCGCGCAGGTCAGCCCCAGCGGTCGCTCGGTCGGGAGACCGGCTCCAGCAGTCGCGCGGTGGGGTGCTCCGGGATTATCGCTTGATCCAATATCCCCCATCAAAACTGCAATGATGAATGCGATTTCAATGTCATTAAATTAGCTGGAGCCGGTCTCCTGACCGTGCTCCCTGTCTCGATCACGCACTCCGAGAATATGCTACGCAAAAACCGGTCAGAACCTCAACTTAATGACACTGAATGCCATCGAGAGGCATTGCTCATGGGCCAACTGGCAACTCGACAGTCATTCGACGAATCAGATGGGTAGTATCGAATAGGTCTTCATTTTTCAAAGAGACAACCCTTAAAACAACTATGCTGGTATCGTCAACAGGGCGGTTTTGATCTAATTTGAGAGCGTGTTTCATAAGTGTGTCGGCGATGAATTTGGGCGAGGGCGATTCGTTCTCCAGTATGGATTGCAAACAGGTGACGACATCAATAGATTGCCCATCGCGAGAGCCGGCGTGTGTAATACCATCGGTGAAGATAACCACAGTCAGGCCGGCTTTCAGTTTGACCTCATTGATTATCGGACGGGTATCGCGGTAAATGCCGATGGGAATACTCTTTTCATCGAGCAAGGCAATCTCTTCGTCCCGGGCCAGCAGCGCAGGGACCGGATTGTTGCGGGTGATGACGAGTGTATTTGTCATTAAGTCGGCAGAGAGTATGTTCAATGTGGCAGAAACCTTTCCGCCACGTTCGGTGAACAAGGCATCCGAGGCGGCGCGAGCTGCGGCACCGTCGCGCACGCCATCTGCCAGCAGCGAAATCGCTTTTCGGACAACAAAGGATGATCCCCACTTGGCTCCGCGCCCAGAGCTTTGTCCATCGGCCATAACTATCGAGACGCCTCCGTTGGGACGTTCTACCATTTCGACAGTGTCACCGCTAGTCGATGAGGCATATTTTTTTATTTTAGAGACAGCGATTTGTACTTCCATGCTGTAATTGTACAATGGTTAGGGGTTTGGGTAAAGATGATTGGGGTAAACTTAAGCCTCCTGCACTGGCACCAATATCGGTACTCGACCGGGTGAGATGCGGTAGGCTATATCCTGGGTGGAGTAATCGAAGACTTCTCCATCCGCATGTACGGGGGTGATTGGTTGTGTGTGGATGTCCAGCCAAGTGCTGTGCTCCTCGTGAACATCGGGGTGTTCGGTGTAGTTTCCTTGACCAGATTTCATGATTTTGGGCAAAGTTTGGAGTATTTCTAATCGGGTTGGGATTGATCCATACACGAAAGAGAGTTTTCCGTCAAAAGGGTCTGCGTTGGGAACGCTGTAAAAGATGCCTCCGGTGCGAGGGTTGTTGCCTACCGATACCATGGTAACCAGGCCGTCGTAATGCCCGTGATCCCATTTCAGTTCCATTTGCCATTGAGGGTTGCGATAAATGACGATCAACGTTGCCAGTAAATAACGTCCAATCCCTTTGACGTGTTTCATCTTTGATTGCTTGACCGTGATCGCGGTTTCGAGCCCAACGGCCGAGTTGTTGAGAAAATAACGACCGTTGACCTGGCATACATCTATGTTGCGAGTGTGCCCGGTGGCGATGATTTGGGCAGCATTGATTAGTTTTTTGGAGATGCCCAAGTTGTCAGCCAGATCGTTGGCGGTGCCCATGGGCAGAATGCCAAAGGTTGTTTTAACGGTACCCTCTCTGGATGCTTGTAGAATTCCGTTGACGGTTTCGTTGTAGGTGCTGTCCCCGCCTGCCGCGATGATGGAGTTATAACCATCTGCGACCGCTTGCGCGGCAAGTTCTATGCTATGCCCCGGATATTCAGAGATGACAAGTTCGTAGTCGACTCCGGCGGCGTTCAAGGCAGATTCTGCCTCCGGGCGGCGTTTGCTGGCTGACCAGCGGCCAGCATAAGGGTTGAGAATAATTTTTGCTTTCATCTGTTTTTTAACCTTGAGGAGCATAACTGAGAATATTCGCCAAGAAAATCTTTGCCAGACTTAAGAAGATAAGGAATCCCAAGCTATCTGTTGCCGCGGTAACTAATACGGTCGAAGCTAGAGCGGGGTCTTGCCCTAGGAATTTTAACCCCAGCGGAGCTAATGTTCCAACAAGTCCGGCCACTAATAAGTTGCCAACGAGAGCCAAACCGAGAACCAATCCCAGATAGGGGTTGTTTTGCCACAAGCCAACTCCGATGCCGACAATCAATCCGATGATGCTGCCTTGCAAAAGACTTATCCACATTTGATGGAGTAGTATTTTCCATATACGTTTGGTTTCGATTTTACCCAAAGCCAAAGCGCGCACAATCATGGCTACATTTTGGCTGGCAGCGTTTCCACCTTGCCCGGCTACGACTGATTGGAAAAAAGCCAAAACTGCCACTTGCATGAATAAATCTCCAAAATTGCTGATCACCCAGGATGCAAAAAGTGCCGTTATAGTGTTAAGCAGCAGCCAGGGCAGGCGTCCCTTCAATTGCTCTCCAACTGCGCTTTCTGGCTGCAGGGCTATATCGGTAACACTAGAGAGTCGATAGATGTCCTCGGTTGTTTCGGCTTCGATCACGTCCAAGATGTCGTCGTGCGTGATCACCCCTACCATGCGCTCATCATCATCGAGCACCGGCAGGGCAGAGAGATCGTAATGCGTCATCAAGCGGGCGGCATCTTCCTGGTCGGCAGACGCCGAGATGTGGATGACGTCGCGATTCATGACATGGCCGATGGTGATGTGAGTATCGGCGATGATCAGTTCACGCAGGCCAATAACACCAACAAGTTGTTTGGTTGGAGTTATGACGAAGAGATAGTAGGGGACATCATTGTCCGGGCTTACGTCTCTCAGAAAATCGAGGCTTTCTTCGACGGTTGTGTTGGGATGGAGACTGAGATAGGCCGTTGTCATCCGCCCGCCGGCGGTTTCGTCCGCGTAGCTTAGAAGCGGAATGACGTCGTCGGGTTCCTGCATTCCTATGAGTATCTGTTGTGCTTTTTCGGGGCTTAAATCACCCAAAAGATCGGCGGCTTCGTCGGGGTCCATTTCGTCCAGCACATCGGCCAGACGTTCTAGCGGCAAGCTCTCGGCAGGGCCAATTGTTTCGTGGTCTTCTAGTTCGTCGAATAAGTCTGCCGTGGTGGAAATATCTAGTTGTAGCAGGAGTTGTCTTTGCTCATTTTTGTCGAGTAGTTCGAAGACATCGGCGCGGTCCGCCGGGTGTAAACGCAAAAACAGTGATGCGCCTTGAGGTGATTGTTCGGCCTTGAGAGCTTTTTGGATGAGTTTTATGGTGGCTTTGAGTTTGGCAAGTTGAGTCATAGGGATGTGATCATGAGTATAAGGATAAGTTTACTGCCCTGCGGGCGTGGCAGAATCAACAACTGTTTCATAAAATCAATACAATTCGTTGGTAATCACTTCCGCACTTGATGGCATTGACTGTCAACTTAGTTATTGAGACAAGCATTGAACATCGATGCCTTGCCCGGAAAGCCAGGTAATAGCTTCCTCAATGGCGGCGGATGGGCCGGTCAATTGAATATTGACCCATCCCTCCTGGGGAGAAACCTGGGCGCGCAGTATGTTTATAGTTAGATCGTAGCGGCGAATTAGTTGGTTGATGATGGGAACATCTAATAGGTGTGGTGGATATACGAGACGGATAACTTGTTTGGTCATGGCCGCTCTCCTTTTCATACAAATTTGATCATAGGGGGCTTTGCAGCGGGGACAGTTCAAATGGGGACAAAGCAACAATTTACATAATCGCTCTCGGTCTAAAAACGAATCAATGAAACGGACTGCATTGATTGATGATTGTCTATTACTCGTTCTCTAGATCAGCCAGCTGCCCGCATCCGGCTTGAATATCGATCCCCCGCCGCAGGCGAATGGTGCACGAAACGCCGATCTTTTGCAATGTGTCATAAAAGCGTTCTGTGCGATCACGCGCCGATGCTTTTCCGTGATAATCTTTTGTGGGGTTGAGTGGAATTAGGTTTATGTGTACCAACATGCCCTTGGTGAGAGCGGCTAGTTTTTGAGCCTGTTTGATTGTATCGTTGATGCCGTCAATCAAGGCCCACTCGAAGGTGACGCGTCGATTTGTGGCTTTAATATAAGCTCGAACGGCAGCCATCAATTCGGCGAGGGGATATTTGCGATTGATCGGAATCATGGAAGAGCGTAATTCGTCATCGGCGGCATGCAGCGAAATGGCTAGATTAGCTTGAATACCCTCAGTTGCGAAGCGTCGAATTTCGGGGACTAATCCCACTGTAGAGATTGTGAATCTGCGCGCTCCGAAATTCAACCCCTGGGGATGATTGAGACGTCGGACTGCCTCCAGTGAGGATTCGTAGTTATGGAACGGTTCCCCCATGCCCATCAAGACGACGTTTGTGACGCGTTCTCCTCGTTTAGCCAATTGGCGGGTGTAATACACGACCTGCTCTACGATTTCACCACTGCTGAGATTTCGGCGCAGCCCCATCTGCCCGGTGGCGCAAAAACTGCAACCCAGGGCGCAGCCCGATTGGGTCGAAATGCACACAGTTTGGCGACGCTGATAGTGCATCTGCACGGTTTCGATGGGGTGACCATCTGGAAGATGGAAGAGCGTTTTCTGGGTTTCGCCATCGGTTGAATTTAATCGAGTGCTGGGAGTTAAGTGGCTAAACTCGATATTTTCGGCCACTTGCTCGCGCAGAGCTAGTGATAACTGAGTGAATTCCTTGGGCTTAGACCATAAACTCTGGTACAGCCCATGCCAGATTTGCTGGGCGCGATAGCCCGGCTGTCCCCACGAGCGCAGTATCTTGGTTAGTTCGGAGATATCGAGATCAAAGATGTACGGTTTTTGATTCATATAAATTTTAGGATTTAGTGTGTTCGGGCAACAAATTAGCACGATTGTACAAGAGTATGCAAAGTATTAGCTCGAAAGGGCTTTGTAGATGTAGCACGGTGCGTTTCGCGTAGCATCCTGCCAAGGGAACGCCCGTGCGGGAGTGATTACCCCTAGCAAATTATTCTTATCCACGTGATAGCGATGGTCTTCGCGAAGCATAACCTGGGGTTGCCTGACCGAGCGGGGGCGTTCGGTGGGGACACCTTCACTATCCTTT
>JAYELX010000545.1:0-7110 GCA_034717875.1 Chloroflexota bacterium
CATTGTTATCGCGTCATACTGCTCAGTCGTATCTAAAGATAACAAGTCAATATTTGAAACCCTATCAGCACCTATTCTTCCACCAGCTTCGAACACTGCCTCTGGAGACATATCAATACCACAAACATCCCACCCCCCCCTTTGGGCAACTTCGAGAAAAACTCCTGGGCCACAACCAACATCAAGTATTTTCCCTCGATTGGTTTGTTGCTGACATTTTTCTAACAAATGGAGACGACGAACCCAATTTGCTCGACTTTTTGTCGAGGGAACAACATATCGCTTCGCATCCTTTTCATAATATTCTGCATTATATATTTCTCGTAGGTTCAACTCATCAACTTGGTCCATAACTGCCAGGACACCACACTGCACACATTCACCAATTGAGAATCCATTTTTTTTAAACTGTTTCTCAAGTATATTCTCACATATTGGACAATACGCTAACTTAGACACTACTAAACCTCACACCATTCCTAAACTTGACAATTTATCCATCACTTTTCCTGTCAAAACATCCCCAGAAAAATTACGCAACACACGATAACGTCCGGTCTCTCCCAGATGTTTGGCTTGTTCAGGATTGTTCAACAAATCGAGAATAGCCCGGGACACCTCCGCTGAACTATGCGGATCAACCAGCAAACCCGTCTCGCCGTGAATAACTGCATCCTCAACCCCGCCAGAACGCCCCGCCACTACCGGTTTGCCAAATAAGTTGGCTTCCAAATACACGATTCCAAAACCCTCAATATTTCCATTTGCCGGTATCTCTCGGCTGATCATGACAAATACATCGCTGGCTTCATAATAGGCACCCAGCTCTTCATCGGCAACCCGCCCGGCGAAGGTAACACTATCACTGAGACCCAAATCGTTCACCAGGCTTCTAAGATATTGCTCGCTTCGTCCGCTCCCCACTATAAGATAGTGTGCTTCAGGTATTTGCTCCAGGATGGTTGGCAATGCCTTGAGCACGGTATCTTGCCCTTTGCGCTCATCCAGGCTGCCTACGGTAAGTATACATTTTTTTTTAGGCAAGCCATATTTTCTGCGGACGTCTTCAGCGTCAATATCACTCCTTGTCAGTTTGGTCGCATCAACAACTGGGTTGATCACAAAAATTCTTTCTGCCCTCACACTTAAATCCTGGGCAATTTTTGCAGTTGTGGTACTGTTCGTAAAGACAATCTTGGCGTTGCGTAAAAGTGCATTTAAAAGGGGGCGATAAGGTCTCGTTTGGGCGCGAAGTAAATCATGCCCATGGGCAAAAACCCCATAAGGCATTCCCCTGAATTTTTGAATTATTCTAGCTGGCAACATTAGTGAATAATGCGCTAATCCACATAATATCATCCCCGGCGGGTCAACGGTTAATAACTCCCTTAGATACCAGGGAGAAAGATACTTTGCCTGTCGATAATAAGGATACCATTTTTCAGGTAGATTCAATCGTCGAACCTTAAAGGGTTGTTTCTGATCAAATTGTTGCCATCCAGGTGCAGGTGTCGTTATCACCTGAAGCTGATCGGGTGGAACATATTTGGCAAAACTGTATAAATAATGGGCTATTCCGCCTACAACTGGAGGGAAATTACCCAGAGAAATTAGGGTGATCTGGCGTTTCATCATTTTTCCTGATAGGTTAATTGAGTGCAAACTGAATTTTTTTGCGCAATAATTGTGGCAGCATTATAATAAATCGAATTTCTCTTTCGCTAAGAAAGTTTGTTACCCACAGGGTAATAGGCAAGAACAGCAAAGCCCCACCCCGCATGAGAAAATCAAATACTCCAGGTACAGGAGGTATCAGGAAATTAACAATAAGCACAATCACAATACCAGCGGCTATTTTAAGGAGGCGAAGGGTCTCCAACAGAACAGGATAGAGACGTTGAGCTGCCAACATCATCAACAAACCCGTTCCGCCGATGGTTACTACCGTTGCCCAGGCAGCCCCCAACCAACCCCATGCAGGCACCCAAAGCCAATTGAGCAATAACGTTAATCCAGCCATACTCAGGACAATAACGCTTAACATAGAGGTCTTTTTAACATAATGTAAAAACGCTCCCGCCCAGTAATAAATACCATTGAATAAATACGCAACCAGGACAAAGGGGGCCACTTGCTCAGCCTGAACAAATTTTCCTGTTCCAAGAAAGCTAACAATCTCTGGAGCAAACAAGAACAACAATAGACTTACAAAACAAATGGCAAGCAACAAGTACGTAAATACCCGCGAAGAATCTCTCGCAGTGTGATGATCTTCCTCCGCTGCCTGTGCGAACATATAGGGAGACCACGCCAATTGAAATGGTGTTATCACAGCTACTTGCAATAATAATCCAACTTTATATCCCAGGCCATAGAGTCCAACTTCAGCTAAATCACGATAATACGCCAGAAAGTAACGATCAGCCGAATTCAAGATCAGCCAGCCAAGGCGCGAAAATACGAGCGGCAACCCAAAGCGCAGCAATTTCGCCATCCACGGCCGTGAAATTTTCCATCCTTGTCTCCAGAACCGAAATACCAATAAAACGTTGACAATCCAGACCACGGCCAGGTTGCCAAGCAACACGCCGAATACACCAAGTTTTAAAATACGCACAAGGGCAATATTAAAAACCATCAAAAGCACAAATGTCCCCACAGAAAGAAAAACATATTTACGCGCATCTTGTCTGGCGCGATAATACGCAAATAATTGCTCATTAAATGCGGCTCCGACTGCCCACAAAAAAGCCATAGCAACAAATTGGCCATACGTTTCATCCCGAAAAAGCGCTGTCCCCACAAGGTTAAAAAAGGGCAAACATAAAATAAATAACCCAAGGGATAACCCCAGCACCATCACAGAGGACGTACGTACCATAATGAAAACATCTTGCTCATCCTGGCACTCTGAGTAAAAACGCAATAACGCATTGCTCAGGCCGAAATTCACCAATATTAGCAAACTCTGGGCAAATGTAGAAAGGGTTTCTACCGCGCCGTATTCCGAAATGGCTAAAACGGATGTATATATCGGAATCAGCAACAACGAAACGCTGCGTCGTGCAAAAGTCCCTAAGGCATACAGTAGTGTGTCTTTACCTAAGCGATGTATAGTTGTCAATGGTAGGCCCTTTCAGCATCCAATCTGATCTTCTCATTTCGAAAGCTCTTGAATCCGGCGTTTCACAGATTCGTTATCAGGTTCCAGTTGCAAAGCGAATTGATAAGCGTCAATCGCTTGTTCCAGGTACCCGGTTCCTTCGTAAGCCTGTGCTAAACGAAGCCAGGTATTGATGTTAGACGGCGCCAAAGTGGTTGCTTTTTCAAACCGAGTAGCTGCCTCAGAAAAGTTTTGCATATCAAAGTAAACACGACCTGAATAAAAAACCGGTTCCATGCTGTCTGGAAATCGCAATTCTGCTTGCTGACACCATTCTAATGCCTGGGAGAAATGCTGCTGACGGCGTTCCAGGTCACATAAGCCAACGTAAGCCCACATAGCGTCTTCGTCAAGCGCAACAGCTTGTGTTAACAAAGCATGAGCCTCAACCATTTGGACTTGATCTCCACTACGCGATAACTGAATTCCTAATAGAACCAAGCGTTTTGTATCCAATGGATTTAACAACACAGCCTGACGCAAATTTGTAATTGCCTCTTCAAGCTGTTGTCTACTTGCCAGTATTTTTCCCTTTAGATAGTACATTTCTCCCAAAAATTCTGTATCCATGCAAAGAAATGTCTCCAATCTCAAGAGCGTATCTAAGGCCTGTTCCGGCTTTCCCAACTCTAACTGCGCACTTGCAAGCCGATAACGAGGTTCACACATTTCCGGAGCGATTTGTGAAGCAACCGAAAAATACTCAAGTGCCTGTCGTGGATTTTCTCGATTATAGAAATAATCTGAACCGATGCGAAGAAAATGCTCAGCGGTTTCAGGAGCTAGCTTCCAAGTTTCAACAGCTTGCTCAGGTTGGCTATTCCATTCATATGCAAAACCCCAAAAGAAATACGATAACCCCGTTCTATCAGCACTTCCAATCGCATACTCCTGGAAAGAATCTCGAGCGCTGTTAAAATCTTTTTGCAGCATTAAGATATAACCAGCAAGATATTGCCAGCGCGGATTACTGAGCTTTTCATTTCTTTGCCAATCAAGCCATCCAGACGTCATAGTCGGAGATTGCTTTAGTATTAGCGCTCCTTTTGATAAAGGATACTCACCGAGTGAGTAACTCCAATGCTCTTCATCGTTCTGGTACGTTTGCGCCATAATCGTTTTAGAAATGGAAAGCCAGGTTAGATTGTATGCGAACGCACTAACAGCCGGGCCTGCGAAAAAAACGACAAGCGCTAATAATGAACCCAGCCGAATCACATATAACCATCTCATACAACTTTTACCACAATTTATATTGAAAATCATATCTGAAGGCAAAGGTCATTTCACCACTTGTAACCTCAAATACGATAAATAGGAAATCGCTTTTATCCCTCTTTTTTAGCAATTACCATCTCTAAATTTGGACTTCTATCAAAAACGGCTAAGGCAAGTTGTTCTACAGGGTATTGGATATAAGCAATAATAATTGCAAAAATATCACGAACTTTTGTCCAATTCTTAAATACTCTAAAAGGAAGCATCAAAAGCTTCCACTGTAATAAACTTACCATACCCAACCATTTAGGAGAACCAAATACAATCGGATTGTCCATTAATATAAATACAGGTTGAATCCTCTCGATACGAAAACCTTGTTGTATCAAGATGTTTCGATACAACTCAAGTGATCGTCGTCTGACATGAGCTTCCTTCTGATACACGCCATCTGAAGGAAATTTATCAGTAAATATCAAAAATCCACCCGGCCTCACGAGCTTCGCAAGGTTTTCTATGGATTTTTCCCATTTCGTGTCATCAATAATATGATATAAAACATCAATAGCCAAAGCCAGATCAACTTTTTTAAAATCAGTTGGGAGAGTTTTTGCTATGTCATGCTGAAAAATATAATATTGCGGAAATACTTTTGAGATGAGGGAGACCGCATTAAAAGATATATCAACTCCAATAACATTGTCTACTTCCATACTATCCCAGAGAGATAAATAAAAACCTGTACCGAACCCAGCCTCAAAAAGCCGTATGTTGGGAAAATCAAGAGAAATATAACTCAACGCATCTTTGATTGCTTTTAAGCGAAATCGATAAGCAATCTTATTATAGGCTCCCAAACTATTTTGCCCAACTTCAGCCAGATCTATAGCTCCTGTTATTCGAGAATTCCAATATAATTCTGGGTCAAAATGATTCATTTACACTCACCTACCTTCAAAACAGTTCTTTACCACCTTCCTGCTAATTATCACATCGAGTATCCCAGACGACTCATTAAATCGCCACAAATGTTTTCAAAGGTTTTTTTTTGTTTTCTTGTCCAATACTTCCATTCTGGGAAAGAGACATTGGCACTAACATTAACAGGCACTTCTATCGTTTCTTGCCATTTAGAATATGGCAGTGTTATATCAAGCGGGACTAGAATCTGACGAGTTAGTTCTTCATATGATCGGATGATATCTTCAAACCGTATAAATGGTAAACTATATTTAAGGATGAATTTATTTGCGTCCATCCAGTACCAACACACTTTTTCAAACCTATTCAAATCAGGCCAGTTATCAGCAAAAGGATCCTCAGAAAACGGATATATTTGACCTGAATGCCATTTTTCATCACTGGTAAATGTGTTCCGATTCATCGCTGATCGTACAACCGAGCGGCCATCTCTTACTAAATGAAAAAGCTTTGGATACCAAAGCTTTCTCAATGCATCAATATGATATCGCAAATAGCTATTCGCTTCACCATAGTGAGTACACTCCTTTCGTTTAACCCGAGAAGCGATCAAGCGTTTCCGAAAACCGCAAAGATATTCCCTGGCTAAGTCAGGGTAACGATATGCATCAACCAGCGCGCTACGATCTCGGGGGTGTTCATGATAAACGGCGCAATCCGGAATTTTGTTAAGCAAATTGGAAAGAAAAGTCGTGCCAGAGCGTCCTATACCAACAATAAAGAAAAGATGCTTGTTTTCTAGCACTGCCGTGGCATGTTCTTCCGTCATGAGTAATGTGTGCAAAAATTCGATTGGATCATCACGGATTAATTTAATCGTTCGGATTTGACGATCCAGTATTCTACTCTTCATGTGATAATCTTGCTTCTTGGATGCAGCTTATACAACTTGTCGGTTTGGACGAGGGTCTTGAGGCCGGGTTCGTGGATGTGGATTTCGCCGTTGTTGAGGGTTGTGACGATATCTTCGTTGACATCGACGCCGTGGACGTTGTAGCCGCTGTTGGCGAACATCGCCGCGGTGGGTAGGCCAATGTAGCCGAGGCCGAGGATGCAGATTGATTTCATGGGGTTATGGGACGCTGATAGGCATGATTGCAACCACGGATATTGCAACCACGGATTTCACGGATGGCACGGATTTTTCTTTTTTGCTTTTAATAATCAGTGTAATCGGTGTAATCTGTGGTTCTGCAACCACGGATATTGCAACCACGGATGTTGCAACCACGGACTTTGCAACCACGGATTACACGAATTTTCACGGATTATTTTATTTCTTTTTTAATCATTGTAATCTGTGTAATCTGTGGTTCTGGTTTTAGACAACGCGACGCTCATGTTCTAAAGATGACGCGCCGAAATTGATCAGTAGACCAACTCTGTAGTCAGTGCCCTTCAAATAATTGATGAGCTGGGCTTCATGGATTTCGTTGAGTTCACTGACGGCCTTGATTTCGACGATGACTTTGTCGTCGATGAGGAAGTCAGCGCGGTATTCGCCGGCGATTATTTCTTTGTAGGTTACCTGGAGTCGGACTTGCTCGTGAAAGGGGATGCCGCGGAGGGCGAGTTCATTGGCGAGGGCGGTCTGGTAGACGGATTCCAGGAAGCCGGGGCCGAGGACGCGGTGGGCTTCCATGCAGGCACCGATTATTGCGTAGGTGAGGTTTTTGTAGAGGAGTTTAGTCATGATTTAACCACGGATTTTGCAACCACGGATATTGCAACCACGGATTGCACTGATT
>JAYELX010000546.1:0-7106 GCA_034717875.1 Chloroflexota bacterium
TCATCTTGCTAACCAGCGTGTTTTCTGTAGTAAGCCACTTTCGCAGGTGACTGTCACCTGTGTTCATAAGTTTCTCACGAATAATCATATTCAAAATTATGCCTCAACCTTCCCTATTCCAAATCACTGCCTGGAGCGTGACCGAAACCAACCGCTACCTGCGCGATCTGATCGAAAGTGATCACAACCTCGGCGACCTGTGGGTGCAGGGCGAAGTCTCTAATTTCGCCCGCCCCCGCTCCGGACATATATATTTCACGCTCAAGGACGAACGCGCCTCCTTGCGCTGCGTGATGTGGCGCAGCTCAGCACGACGCCAAAAATTCATCCCAAAAAACGGCGACGCGGTCGAAGTCCACGGCAAAATTAGCGTTTACAAAGCTGGGGGGCAATACCAACTTTACGCCAGCACGATCAAACCAATGGGGCAAGGCGCGTTGTACCAGGAATTCCTGCGCCTGAAAGCCAAACTAGAAAATGAAGGCCTATTCGATGATGAACACAAACGGCCGATTCCACGCTGGCCGCGGCGAATCGGCATTGTGACATCTCCAACCGGCGCGGCTTTACGGGATATGCTCAACACCCTGCGCCGGCGTTATCCATTGATAGATGTCATCATCGCGCCCAGCCTCGTGCAAGGGCGGGATGCTCCCCGCGGTATTGTGAGAGGCCTCCGTTCCCTGAACGAAAAAATCCACCCCGATGTGATTCTGCTATCGCGCGGCGGCGGCTCCATCGAAGACCTGTGGGCCTTCAACGCTGAAAACGTCGCCCGTGCCATTGCCGCATCCGCAGCCCCCGTCATCACCGGCGTAGGCCACCAGACCGATTTCACCATAGCCGATTTCGTCGCCGACCTGCGCGCCCCAACCCCCACCGCGGCCGCCGAATTGGCTACCCCCAATCGTGATGATTTGCACATCGACATCGCTGAGGCGCACGGGCGTTTGGCGCAAATCATATCGACAAAGTTTGATGACCAACACTGGCGACTCAGCGATTTGACCAATCAACTCCAGCGGCTCTCACCTCGAACTCGCATCCGAAGCGACCGCCAACGCCTGGACGAATTGATGCGTCGAGCCACTACATCCCTGCGACATTCGCTAAAAATGCAGCGTGCTAGTCTCACCGCAGCGCAACAACGTTTGCGTGATTTGAATCCCAAAACCATTTTGGCCCGCGGCTACGCCATTGTCTCCGACGCAGACCGGCACATTGTGCACTCTGTGGAGCAAGTGGAGCCGGGCGACCCGCTGCGCGTACGCGTCAATGATGGCGAATTTGATGCTCAGGTGCAAAGGAAATCATAATGACCGAACAACTACCCCCAATCGAAGAACTAACCTACGAACAAGCTTTTACTGAACTTAATGCCCTAATTGCCACACTTGAGGCCGATGAAGGCACGCTTGACGAAATTCTGGCAAAATTCGAGCGCGGCCAAAAATTGACCGGTCACTGCGCCGATTTGCTCGATAAGGCCGAACTTAAGGTTAAACAACTCTCCGGCGATGAATTGATCGACTTCGAACAAAACAGATGACAGCAATCTCTCTATTCGAAAATCATAGCTTATGGGCCGCGTTGACAGCCTGGTTTTTAGCACAGGTTCTAAAAATGCCCATTTACTACTTGAGCGCGAAGCAATGGGATTGGGGCTTGTTGCTTAGCGCTGGAGGAATGCCCAGCTCTCACTCTGCGTTGGTCAGTGCGGCTGCTTATGCCATTGGCTTATTTCAAGGCTTCGATAGACCTGTTTTTGCATTAGCCGTCACTCTGGCCGTAATCGTCATTTACGACGCCACAGGGATTCGGCGGCAAGCGGGCAAACACGCTGCTTTGATTAACACCATTATCAGAGACCTAAAGGAAGGTCATCTGTTGAGAAAAGGGCATCCGCTGAGACAAGAAACCCAGGAGCAATTGAAAGAAGTTCTGGGGCATACACCATTGGAAGCCATGGCTGGAACGATTTTTGGCATCATAATAGCCCAAATATTTTGGATTCGTTGGGGCTAAGGTTTATGAAAAAAGCAATTCCCATGCCAAAAATTTATATTACCGAAGCTGCTCCAACACCCCTCGGCCCGATCTGGGTTGCCGCCAACCAGCGAGGTCTGGTAGCCATAGCCATTAAAAGCGATGCAGATACCTTCACTAAGGAATTGGCCGCGCGTCATAAAAAAGCAGCAATCAGCCGCGATGAAACCCACACCGCTGATGTGGTTCGGCAGATCAAAGCATATCTAACCAACGAACGCAATGCTTTCGAATTGCGCATTGATTGGTCGATAATGACCTCGTTCCAGCAAAAAGTGCTGCGTGCTACCTGCGCCATTCCGCGCGCGGAGACGCGCACTTATGGAGAAATTGCCGCCCAAGCCGGGAATCCCCGCGCAGCCCGGGCGGTGGGCCGCGCCGAAGCCACAAACCCAATCCCGATTGTGATCCCCTGTCACCGCGTCATCGGCGCGGATGGGGGCTTACACGGCTACAGCAGCCCCGGTGGGTTGGAGACCAAAGCCTGGCTGTTGGAGTTGGAGGAGTTGGATGTAATCACTCCCGCCCGGGCGTGAACGCACCCGTCTCTGCGTCTCCGCGTCTCTGCGTTACGCCATCACTCCCGCACGGGCGTGAACGCACCGTGCTAAATTTACGAAGCCCATTCGGGCTAAATGGCAACATTAACATTTTGGGCAATTAAGATGACTGTCTCACCTACGTTCATTGTTTATTATAACCACCACAAAATAATCTGGGAGACCACAAAATGAAAACCAAAAGAGACCCAATAAGATACATGCGAACTGAGTACGAGCGACTGGCGCAGGCAGGTTTAACTTGGGAGCCCAGAGAACTCCAGGGCGCGAGTAAACCCGTCTCCATCTTCGATGGCAAAGAAGTGCTCGTGCTTTGCTCGAATAATTATCTTAACCTATCCACGCACCCCGCTGTGATTGACGCCATGCTCGCAGCGACCAAAAAGTACGGCGCTGGCGCAGGCAGCGACCGCTCGATTGCGGGCGACACATCCCTGCACAGAGAGCTGGATCGACGTCTGGCCCAGTTCAAGGGCGCGCCCGCGTCCTTGACATTCCAAACGGGGTTCATGACCAATCAAGGCGTCGTCTCTCAACTTGCCGGGAAAGGCGACCTTTATGTTTCTGATGAGCTGAATCATGGCTCCATCATAGACGGGATGCGATTGACGAAGGCAGATCGCGCCATTTACAAACACAAAGATGTCGATGATTTGGCCCGCATCATGGCCGAGGCAGAGACGCATCAGCCGGCTTATAATCATATTTGGATTATCACAGACGGTGTCTTCAGCATGGATGGCGATCTCGCTCCCCTGCCCGAAATAGCCGATATCGCCGCGCAGCACGGAGCGGGAGTTTATGTTGATGACGCTCACGGTGAGGGTGTTTTGGGCGAGGGCGGACGTGGCATCGTCAACCACTTCGGCCTTACCAGCAATGAGATCCACGCCGAAATGGGTACTTTCTCCAAAGCCTTCGGCATCGTCGGCGGGCACATCAGCGGCAGCGATGAGTTGATCAAGTTCGCTATGAACAAATCAAGAACCTGGCTGCTCAGCGGTGCTGTTCCGCCAGGTGTAGCCGCGGCCACCATCGCAGCCATTGATGTGATGGAATCCGATCCGGGGCGCGTCGAACGTGTGTGGGAGAACCGCAACTATTTCATCGATAAGATGAAGTCCCTGGGCTTCGATACCGGTCACAGCGAGACACCCATCGTACCAATAATGTGCGGCGACAGCAAAACCGCCAAGCAACTGGCTGACTTCGTTTGGGACGAAAGTATTTATGTCCTGCCGATAGTTTTTCCAATGGTCGCACGCGGCCTGGCCAGAATTCGAGTCCAACTTTGCACAGAACACACAAAGGCTCAACTAGACGAGGCGGTCGAAGCATTCAAGAAAGGTGGCCAGAAAGTTGGGCTAATTTAGGGGTAATTGTTCAAAAACCTGATATTGGTGAAAAGGCAAATGATAAAGATTGTTGCATGAGGTGACAGTCACCTAAAAAATCGATGTGCATTCTGAAGCATCTTGCTAAACCAGCGCGTTTTCATCAAAAAGATACCTTTGCAGGTGACTGTCACCTGTTTTCACTACTTACTACTAACCACCCCAAAAAGCCAAATCAGAACCATTCGCTGCGCAGAGTGTGTTTTATATATCCAATAAACTTAGACCCCTGGAGTTGTCATGAAACCCTCATCATCCGATCAACCCGCGATCAATAACAAAGGCATTATTAACGCCTGGGCCATGTACGACTGGGCCAACTCAGCCTTCGCCACCACCATCATGGCCGCAGTGCTGCCGGTGTACTACGCCTCGGTTGCCGGGGCCAATCTGCCGGGCAATCGTGCCACCGTGTATTGGGGATACACCACATCTATCGCTCTGCTGATCACCGCCATCATCAGCCCCATTCTGGGGGCTATGGCCGACTTCCGAGGAGCCAAGAAACGCTACCTGACCGTTTTCGCGCTGGCGGGCATCTTTGGCACTGCCTTACTGTTCTTCGTCAGCACCGGTGATTGGCTGATGGCATCAATTTTCTTCGTCGTCGGCAATATCGGCTTTGCGGGTGCTAACGTCTTCTACGACTCCCTTCTGCCGCATATCGCCAAACCCGACGAAATCGACCAGGTTTCCACCAAAGGCTACGCCATGGGCTACCTGGGCGGCGGACTGCTGTTGGCCATCAACCTGGCGATGATCATGCTGACGCCGGAGCACCTGACAGCTTTGATGACTCGCCTCTCTCTGCTCAGCGTAGCCATCTGGTGGCTGTTGTTCACCATCCCGCTCTTGCGGCGAGTTCCCGAACCGCCCCGCCGCGTGCTAACCGGCGAAGAGGACTTCAGCCCGGTGCAAGCCGGATTCAGCCGCCTCGCCAAAACCTTCCGCGAGATCACCAAATACCGCCAACTGCTCACGTTCCTGGTAGCCTTCTGGCTATATAACGACGGCATCGGCACCATCATCAAAATGGCAACCATCTACGGAACCGAAATCGGCATTGGCCAAACCGACCTCATCGGCGCACTGCTGATGGTGCAATTCGTCGGTATTCCATTCTCCTTTGCCTTTGGCTGGCTGGCCAAGAAAATCGGCACCAAAACATCCATCTATATTGCATTGTTGGTGTACACCGCCATCGCCATTGGCGGCTACTTCATGCAAACCGCGATCCACTTTTGGATGCTGGGCTTCGCCGTCGCCATCGTGCAGGGCGGTAGCCAGGGCCTCAGCCGCTCACTCTTCGGGCGCATGGTTCCCAAGAGCAAATCCGCTGAATTCTTCGGCTTCTTCAGCGTCAGCTCCAAATTCGCCGGCGTCGCTGGGCCATTCGTTTTCGCCGTTGTGGGACAAATCATGGGTCACAGCCGTTTGAGCATCGTCTCGCTGGTTATTTTCTTCATCGCCGGCGGCCTGCTGCTCACCCGCGTGGACGAAAAAGAAGGCATCCGCATTGCCGAGGCGGAAGAAGCCGCTTTGGTGGAAGCGTAACATCCCCTCCTTTTCATTTACAGTACGACGTACTCTTTTACCGCAGCTATGACCCATTTTAATGGCACTGAGCGCGCTCGATATATTCGAGAGATGTTCGCCCGTATCGCGCCTCATTATAATTATATGAATAGATTAATGACCCTGGGGCAGGATCTCCGTTGGAGGCGCGAGCTGATCCAACGCGCAAACCTGCCCCGAGGGCGGAGTCTTTTGCTCGATTTGGGTGGGGGTACCGGTGATGTAGGTTTGACCGCCCTCCGACAGAATCCCGCCATTGTCCCCATAGAAATAGATTTCACCATCGAAATGATGCTTCGTGGAAAAACACGCCCCGGTGCCGAATCTCTGCTCTGGTCCGCCGCCGACGTTTTAGCCATCCCATTTGATGATAACGTTTTTGACGCCGTAGTGTCCGGCTTTTTGCTGCGCAACGTCACAGATATCGATCAGGTCCTCAGCGAACAATATCGAGTGCTCGAACACGGTGGCCGTATTGTGACGCTCGACACCACCCGCCCGCGGGAAAACCTGTTTTCGCCGCTAATCCGTTTCCACATGCACACCATTATTCCATTCTTGGGACGCCTGCTCACCGGAGAAGCCGAAGCCTACACCTACCTGCCGGATTCATCCGAGGGTTTCCTGCCGGCCGAGGACCTGGCTGCTTGCATGTCCGCGGCCGGTTTCGAAGAGGTACGCTTCCGGCGGCTGATGTTCGGCACGATTGCGATACATTGGGGGAGGAAATGAGTCAGCGAATCAGCGAGTCAGCGAATCAGCGAATCAACGAATCAGCGAGTCGGCGCGTCAACGAATCGGCGAGTCAGCGATTAGTGGTGGGAATCAGCGGCGCGTCCGGGGCTATTCTCGGCATCCGCACCCTGGAGATGTTGCGCGAGGCTGATGTCGAAACCCATCTTATTATTTCCCCCGCGGCTGAGATCACCATCGCTCAGGAAACTGATTGGCGGGTGAGCGATGTGCGCGCTCTGGCCGACGTAGCTTACGAACACAACAATATCGGAGTGGCCATTGCCTCCGGCTCTTATGCTACCATGGGCATGCTGGTCATTCCCTGCTCCATCAAAACCCTCTCCGCGGTTGCTAATTCCTACGCCGCAGACCTGCTCTCCCGCGCCGCCGACGTGACATTGAAAGAGGGGCGGCCACTCATCCTCGTTGTGCGCGAAACGCCCCTCCACCGCGGACACATCCGTTTGATGGGGCTGGCTGCCGAAGCTGGAGCCATCATATTTCCGCCCATGCCGGCATTTTATACCAGACCTCAGTCCATCGATGATGTGGTTGATAATTTTGTTGGGCGAGTGTTGGCGAGGGTGGGTGTTGGGAATGGTACGTATCCAGCGTGGAATGGGGTTTAGCGAATCGGCGAATCAGCGAGTCAACGAATCAGCGAATCAACGAATCGGCGAGTCAGCGAGTCAGCGAGTTAACCACCGAATGAATTCGATGCTGCTATAAGAAACCTGCTGAAGCAGGTTCAGAGTGTGTCTCTTAACATGCTTTAGCATGTTTCCGATACCAGACC
>JAYELX010000547.1:0-5216 GCA_034717875.1 Chloroflexota bacterium
CCGTCGAGGAGAAAATCTTGAAACTCCAGCAGCAAAAAAAGAACCTGGTTGAGCAGCTTATCACAACCGAGAAGAGTTTCTTCAAAAATCTGGGTGCGGATGACGTGGATGTGTTGTTTAGTTGAGGGTTGGTATGTTTGGGATTGGTATAATGGCAATTGGTATATTGGGGATTGGTAAATTGGTTGCGGCCAGCAAGTGATGAACACAGGTGACAGTTACTTGCAAAGATGTCTTGTTGAAGAAAACACGCGGTATAAGCGAGATGATTCAAAGTGTATATTGGTTTTATAAGTGACTGTCACCTTATTTTTACTGCTACCAAAAAAGGTAGTTGCTCAAAATACTGTTGGTCAAGCGCCGATAGAAGTGCATTGCATTTGGGAAATGCATTGCACTTCGGGCTATTCAAAGGGATTCTTGGTCAACCCGTGGTGCAATGCATCTTTGAGATTCAACGCACCACTAACATTTTGAGTAATTACCAAACAAGGATAAACGATGTTGAAACCGACTGATCTTATACTCGTCGCCTTTATCCCCAACCGGCGCGATTTGGAGATCGCCCGCGTTCTGGGCTGGTACCGGATTCCTCTTACTACCGCTCCCAAGGTGATCGCTGTGGACTATCTAGCTTTCTATCAGCCGGCCGCCTTCGGCAAAGACCACAAATGGTGCATAGAATATATCGCCTCTGTGCGCGGCCACGAATTGGTCACGCGCGCTGAATTACTGTGTGATGAGCCTGATCATCCCCGCGCGAGTGAGCAATATTTCAAGATTCAATTGGGCCCGTTGATGAAGCTGCCTGATCCCATTCATACAGATAAGTGGAAGCGAATTACTTTCTTTTATACAACGGGAAAGTATCTTTCTAAGGCGGATACCACCAATGATCTGGTGGTTTATGGCGAGGAACGAAAATTGCTTTGGCGCGCTCTCCGAGAAAGGGCTGCTCAATCGCATTCCTACGTTGCTGCCGATATCCCAGAAGTGGATGTTGATCCTTCGGTGTTGGCGCTATTGTTGGGAATCATGGAATTAGAAGAGCCGTATGGGCGGGAAACAAAGGGTTGATATATATACTCGCCCTAGATACTCCGCAACGATTACTGCAACAGACCGAGTTTTCGGGTAGAATCATTGTACATTGGTCGTTTACCACTCGTAAAAAAAGGAGAAATAACCATGATTGAAACAACTAAAAAACCCCTTCACTTTATCCCCGACCCCAACGCGGGCTATACTGTCGCCCGCCGTGCTGATGGAGGCATGCAGCTCACATTCGAAGGTATGAATGAGCATACACTGGCTCATTGGCGCGAATTTTCTGCGGAGCACCTGTTGGGATCTGATCGGCTTACGCGCAACCTGTACGACTTGCGCCAAGTTGACCATATCTCCGAAGAAGCCATTCAAATCGCTGTGGAGCTAAACACAGATCCCTCCACTCGGAATATCCGTTTGGCCGTAGTTGTCGCCGATGATGAAGTGCGTCAGTCCGTGCAAAAAGTAGCCGCTTTGACTCCCGGTGGTGGTGCGCGCATGTCAATCTTCACCGACCTCGACGAAGCCGAAACCTGGCTTAACCGCCCAATCGAGTCAATGGTTTGATCGCCTCGAAGTGATGCATCCATCAATAACGATCAACAACCACAGCTTGAAATGGGGACCCCGCACCTACGTGATGGGCATTCTCAATGTCACCCCCGACAGTTTTTCAGGAGATGGTCTCATGACCCGCGATGATACTCTGGCTGCCTCTATGGAGCAGGCGCGGCAATTTGTCGAAGCGGGGGCGGGTATCCTCGACGTGGGTGGCGAAAGCACCCGCCCCGGAGCGCAGCCTGTCGATGTGGACGCTGAATTGGAACGCGTTCTCCCGATTATTCGATCCCTGGCTGCTCAGATTCCTGATATATTGATTTCGATTGATACCTACAAAGCCAGCGTTGCCGAAGCGGCCATCGAGGCGGGGGCACAGATTGTCAATGATGTGTGGGGATTGCGCGCCGACCCAGAGTTGGCTGCGGTTGTGAAGCGATATAATACCCCTGTGATTCTGATGCACAACCGCAGTAATCCCAAAACCGCTGAAGTCCGCGCTCAGTTGGGGGGGCGATACGTTGGCGTCGAGTACGATGATCTGCTGGAAGACGTTAAACGCGAGTTGCTCGGGAGTGTAGAAATTGCTCACAAAGCCGGAATCCTCGATGAGCACATTATCTTGGATCCGGGCATCGGCTTCGGCAAAACTGTCGAGCAGAATCTGGATTTGACCAATCGCCTCGCTGAAATCCGAGCATTGGGTTACCCGGTACTCTTCGGCCCATCTCGCAAATCTTTCATTGGGTACACGCTCGACCTACCGCCAGATCAGCGAGTTGAGGGCACAGCCGCCGCCGTCGCCATAGGAGTTGCCAGGGGCGCGGATATTGTGCGCGTCCACGATGTCACCGAGATGGTGCGCGTCGCCCGCATGACCGATGCAATTACGCGCCGCCGCGGTGGTGGTTAGATGGTAAGTGATGATTTGGTTACACAGGTGGCAGTCACTTAATTTGAAGCTTTTGTTGGAAAAGTATGCTTGCAAGCCATAATAATTCCTGAATTCAGCGCAGTCGCAAAGTGACTGTCACCTTTTACCATCACTAGCTTCTTTATCACTATTACTGCCGTAGATAGTCACTGGGAATATAAGCAAAAAGAGCTGCTAAGATAAGCGGCTCTTTTTTATTGTGCATTCGAATTTTCTCAAGAAGCGGGGGGCAGGTTTGTCAGCGGATTTATAGCTGATCGCCTTGCGTACCTGCGGCAAACGGACAAACGCCGTAGTTCGTTGACCCATCCGCTTTCCAGCTTGAAATGATACGTTCATTCTTACATTATTTTAACATTCGTATGGTAAAACAATAGCCGTAAAAAAATATTACCTGAGCTTTCAATTGCCATATCCGGACTTCGCGCAGCATACTCTCGCTGGTAAGCGTTCACTCCCCCACCTCAATCCTTGCTTTGCATGCTTCTCACCCCAAAGGGAGAGGAAGCTGTCCCCTCTCCCCCCGGGAGAGGGCTAGGGCTAGGGCTAGGGTGAGAGGAAGATGGTTAGGGTGAAGGCAAAGGGACTGAAATAACTCTCGCTGCACGCGCTGTTGGCGGGAGTGCCTGACCGTGTATAACTGTGCTATAGGTGACTCGGTCACGGCGGCGAAACAGAAATTACCACAGCCGGATATCCGACCATGCTCCTCATTATTTTCGATTAATCCAAAAACACAGGAGAAATATAATGCCAGAAAATAACCAACCAATTGCCTTCAAAGCTGAAATCAAACAATTATTGAAAATACTCGTCCACTCACTCTACACCGAGCGGGAAATCTTTTTGCGTGAATTGGTCTCCAACGCCTCGGACGCGCTCACACAAATGGACTTCGTTATGCTCACCGATCACGACGTCCTCGACGCGGACGCCGAACTCGCCATCCGCCTGAGCGTGGATGAAGACGAAAATATAATCACGATTAGTGACAACGGCGTGGGAATGACCGGTGAGGAATTAACCACCAACTTGGGAACCATCGCTCAATCCGGAGCACGTGCCTTTATCGAAGCGACCCAAGATGAGCAGAATCAGCAGCAACTCGCTGATGTCATTGGCCAGTTTGGAGTCGGATTTTATTCCGTATTCATGGTAGCCGACTGGGTGCGCGTGACCTCGCGTTCCTATCAGCCTGATGCCGAAGCCGCCACTTGGTACGCTACGGGAGAAGACACCTTCACTGTCAGCGCTGCCGAAAAAGAAGACCGCGGCACCACCATCGAAATCAAGATTGCAGAAGATGCTGCTGAATTCGCCAGCGAAGGCAGCCTGCGTCAGATTATCAAAACTCATTGCGACTATGTCCGTTTCCCCATCTACATCGGCGACGACGAAGAACAGGCCAACCGACAGACTGCCATCTGGCGTCAATCCCCCCGTGAGGTCGAAGACGAAGAATACAACGAATTCTACCGCCACCTCACCCTGGAAATGGAAGACGCTCTCAACCGCGTCCACTTTGTAGCCGACGCGCCCCTGCGAATTTTCGCCCTGCTCTACCTCCCGGCCAAACCAGAGCGCAGCATGTTTTCCCTTCGCAAGGAAGATGGCCTCAAACTCTACGCTCGCAAGGTACTCATTGAAGAATACACCACCGATCTGCTGCCGCCCTACTACCGCTTCATTCAGGGCGTGGTGGATGCCGAAGATCTGCCCCTTAACGTCTCGCGTGAATCCGTTCAGGCCACCGCCCTCATGGCCCGCATCAAAAAGATACTCACAAACCAAGTCACCAAACAACTCGAAAACCTTGCCGCCGATGAGCCCGAAACCTACGCTCGATTTTGGCAAGCCTTTGGCCCCTTCATCAAAGAAGGCATTGCCTCCGATCAATTCGGCCGTGAAAAGCTCTACTCGCTGATCCGCTTGCACACCACCACCCACCCCGATGATTGGGTTTCCCTGAGTGAATATGTCGAACGCATGAAAGACAGCCAGGAAAAAATTTACTACATTCTTGGGGATGATTCCCGCTCTGTAGCCCGCAGCCCGCACCTTGACTACTTCGGCAAACATGGATACGAAGTGATAACATTGGTAGATCAGATGGATTCTTTCATGTTGATGGGATTGCGTGAATTTGAGGATTATCAGCTTCAAAATGTAGCTGCCCCTGATCTTGAATTGCCAGTTGGTCAGGAAAACCCGGAAGAGGATGCTCCCCCCGAGGCCTTGCCCGATGATGAACTTGCTACGATCATTACCCGTTTCAAAGAGCAGTTGGGCGAACGTGTCACCGACGTGCGCACCACCGACCGCTTGACCGACTCCGTCGCCCGCTTGGTAGACCCCGAGGGTGTACTCGGACAGGAAATGCAGCGAGTTTATCGTCTAATGGACCGCGACTACGAAGTCCCAAAAAAGGTGTTGGAACTAAATCCCCGTCACTCCATCCTGACCCGGCTGACCGCGCTCCCCGCCGATGACGAGTTGAGCGCAGCAGTCATCGAGCAGATTTACGAAAGTGCGCTGCTCATTGAAGGCCTGCACCCCGACCCGGCCAGCATGCTTCCCCGCATCCAGCAACTGATGGAAAAGGCTTTGAATTAAAACCTAACCGACGTGCTTTGCTTAAACTTCGGATGTTCCCAAAACATCCGAAGTTTTTTTGTTG
>JAYELX010000547.1:5316-7094 GCA_034717875.1 Chloroflexota bacterium
CCTCCCACCACCGGCCCGATTCCGGTCGCCACGCCCCAGCTTAACGAGAAAATGCTCATATAACGGCCGCGCATATCGGGCGGAGCCAGGTTGGCGGCGTATGTGGTCGCGGTGGGCACGAGTAGTAATTCTCCCAGGGTGATAATAACCATGCTGCCCCAGAAATCCCAGAAAGAATTTCCAAAAGCGACGCTGGTCACGCCGATTGCGTAGAGGAATGCGCCCCACCCCATGATATTAAGGGACTGGTGGCGTTTTGCCCTCCGGGTGACGAAAACTTGCAGGGCGACCACCATCATAGCGTTGGTCATGGGAATGAAGCCATATTGTTTTTCCAAAATTTGGTAATTCTGTTTGGCATACACACTCATCAAAACCCAAACCATGGCAGAACCGATTTTCGATAAAGTGAACGCACCGACAAAGAGCATAAAGGCTTTGTCCGAAAATATTTGCAAATAATTCCCTGTTTCGGTTTTTTGTTCTCCTGCCCCGTGGTTGAGTTGCGGCAGGGTTTCATAGGCAAAAACCAGCATCAATAAACTAAAAGTGACCAACCCAGCCGCAGCGGCGTAAAAAGCGATGCTGTAGGAATTTGTAGCTACAAATCCACCAATGGCCGGCCCAAGCGCGACGCCGACGTTTTTACTCAAACGGGTGAGTGCATAAGCGTCGGCACGCTTTTTGGATGGAATCAGATCGGCGACCATAGCGTCTGCGCCAACCCGATACAAGGGGCCGAACAATCCCCTTAATGCCATCAAGATGGCGAAAGCGAGCATGGTCTCGGCTGGGATCATGGCTAAATACAACACCCCCATGGCTGCCAGACCGACGATCATGGTTGTTTTTCGGCCGACGCGGTCGGTAATTGGGCCAGCAACGAAAGACGAGAACAACCTGGTTCCAGCGTTGAGGCTCATCAAACTGGCTACTGCGGTCATCGGCAGCCCCAGCTTCTCGCTGACATAGATCATCAAAAAAGGCCAGATCATGCTGGCCCCTGCCGTAGCGATAAGCATGCCCCAGAACAGCAACCAGAATTGGGGAGGATAATCTTTTTGTAGGCTTTGTATAATTTTTTTCATAAGCGTTTGTAAATTTTGACTGGTAATTGCGTGATACAGGTGACAGTCACTTTATTAGAACGCGTTGTACGTGCACCTTAAATCGATGAAGAGACGAATTTCAGTATTTTATACTTTCTCGGAAGTGACTGTCACCTTTCGCTTCATTCAATTTTACCCACTACCTTTTCGCAAACTCTGGCATTTTACCATCAGCGGGTATAATACGCTTCATGACTCATATACTTGTAACCAACGATGACGGTGTCACCGCTCCCGGTTTGCTGGCTTTGGCCCAGGAAATGCGCAAACTCGGTGATGTGACCATTCTGGCCCCGGATCATAACTGGTCGGCCTCGGGGCATGTAAAAACAATGCACCGACCCATGCGGGTGAAGGAAGTTCAACTCAACGATGGCTCCACCGCCCTCACCAGTGATGGCGCGCCTTCCGATTGCGTGGCCCTGGCGCAGCTCGGCATACTGGGTAGGGAAATCGATCTGGTCGTTTCGGGCATCAACCCCAACGCCAATCTCGGCCATGATGTGACCTATTCGGGCACAGTTACTGCGGCCATGGAAGCCGTCATTGGCGGCATTCCTGGAGTTGCCGTGTCGCTCGATTCATCTGAGAATCATCTGGGAGTGACGGATTATGGTCCCGCAGCGTGTATTGCTCGACGCATCGTGGGAATGTTTCTGGAGCAGGGCT